>CAJPFZ010000362.1 GCA_905339355.1 Burkholderiaceae bacterium | reverse complement strand
ACCAGCCCCCAGAGAACCCGGAAGGCCACCAGCCCGGCCATCGTGTAGCCGAGCGTCACATGCACCAGCCGCCAGTGTTCGCTCTCTGCAGTGAGGTAGGCGCCGGCGAAGCTCAGCACCATGAGCCAATGGAAGACACGCACCGGCGCGTCCCACACGAGGATGCGGTGCGGCGCCTGCGCGGACGCGCCGTCTTGCATTGCCGCCTGTGGCGGCGTCTCAGCGGGGGATGCGGATGTCACGTTCACGGAACTCTCCTTGATCGGCTCGGGTGTGGCAGGCGGCGCAGTTGGCGGCACTCTTCACCGCCGGCCGCTTCCAGGTGGCGGGGCTCACCTCGTCGTGCTCGCGGACGAACCACGCCGAGCGGGTGATGCGGTCCTCGGGCGGCGCCTCGCGCACGCGCCGCCCCGTGCCAGCGTTGGCGTTCAGCCAGACCGACAGCTGTTGCAGCGTCGCCGCGTCGAGCGACGCATCGGTGCCGTAGTGCTGCGGCAGGCCCTGGACGATGCGCCGCCAGGACGCGGCAGGCAGCATGCCCGGTGGATAGGCGACATGGCATGACGCGCACTCCTGCTGGTACTGCGGCAGCAGAGGCACACGCGGCGCGTGCTTGTCGCCGTCGGCGAGGGCGGCCGTGCCGGCCAACGCCAGCGCGGCCATCAGGCCACCGGTGCGGATGGCGTGGGGAAGACGAGGTGGTCGCATGCGTTTCCTTCGTTCATGGTGGGGTCGAGAGAGGATGGATTCACGGCTTCAGCCCGAGCAGCCAGCTCAGGATGTCGGCCTTCTCGGCGGCCGTGCATTCGCGGCTCATCACGTCCTTGCAGTTGCGGCGGAACCACTTCTCGACCTTCGCCGGGTCCGTGAATCGCTGCGGGTTGAAGGCCGGCGCGAGCGGGCCGATGGGCTTGCCGGTGGCGGCATGGCGGCCGGGCTGCGTCGGCACCGCGCCGTGGCATGACGCGCAACTCCATTCGCCGCCCTGGCGGGTCGTGAACAGCTTCTGGCCGCGCTCGGGGGCGGCGGCGGTGCCAGCTTGCGCGCTGTAGTCGGCCAGCAGCTGCGCCGGTGGAGCGGCGTGCGCGGCGGACACAAGCGCCGCCATCGCGACGAGTGCAGCGCAACGGATTCGTTTCGTGATCGGCATGGGCAACTCCTTTGATGGATCGCATCGTGGCGTCGCCGGCTTAGGGCTTTCTTAAGGTCTTCGCCGCTCCGCGCGGACGGCTCACGTCCCCTCTCCCTCTGGGAGAGGGGGCAATGCGCGCAGCCTTGATCTACAGCAAGAAGCCTGCAGGCGCCGCTCGCCACGGGGCCGCGGGGCGCGTACATTGGTAAGTATTCAAATACTTACCAACCCCCATTCGTCCAATGCAAACCCGATTGAGCACCGGAGAACGGCAGGCCGAGATCGTCGACGCCGCGCTGCGGCTGGCGCGCGACCTGAGCCCGGCGCTGATCACCACCAGCGACATCGCCGCCGCCGTGGGCGTCACGCAGGGCGCGGTCTTCAAGCACTTTCCCACCAAGGAGGCCATCTGGCATGCCGCGATGAGCCAGGTGCAGCAGCAGCTGCTCGCCGCGCTGAACGCAGCGGCCGAGGCGGCTGAATCGCCGCTCGACGCGCTGGCCGCCGTGTTCAGGGCGCACGTGCGTTTCGTGCTGGCGCACCCGGGCGTGCCGCGCTGCATCTTTCATGAGCTGCAGCAACCGGCCGATTCGGCCGTCAAGCAGGAGGTGCGCGGCCTCCTTCAGCGCTATCGCCAGCTGCTGATGAAGCTGCTCGACACAGCCGTCTCGGCGCGCGAGCTGCCCGCCACGCTGGACCGCGAAGCCGCCGCCACCTTGTTCGTCGGCATCGTGCAGGGTCTCGTCATGCAATCCATGCTGGCCGGCCGCAGCAACGGCATCAAGGCGCAGGCCGATCGCGTGTTCGCCATCTACCTGCGCGGCCTGGGAGCGGCGCCATGAAGATCGCCCCGCTGCTCGCACGCCGGATTGGCCTCAGCCTGCTCGCCGCGGTGCTGCTGGGCGCGCTCGTGTTCGTCGCGATGCGCTCCGGCCCGCTGGCGCCGACGCGCGTCACCATCGCGCGCGTGGCCGACGACGTGGTCACGCCCTCCCTCTTCGGCATCGGCACGGTCGAGGCGCGCCGCAGCACGCCGATCGGGCCGACCGCCGCGGGCCGCGTGCTGCGTGTCGGCGTCGACGTCGGCGACACGGTCAAGGCCGGCCAGTGGCTGGCCGAGATGGAGCCCATCGACCTCGCCGAGCGCTCCGCCGCGCTGGAGGCCTCGATGGCACGCGCCTCGAACGCCGTGGCGGCCGCGCAGGCGCAGCGCCAGGACGCCGAGGCCCGCAAGGCGCTCGCCGCGGCCAATGCGCGACGCTACGTCGATCTCGGCGCCAAGGACTTCATCAGCAGCGGCGCCGTCGAGGCCAAGCTGCAGGAGCAGCAGTCGGCCGAGGCCGCGCTGGCCGCCGCCGAGGCGAATCTCGCCGCGGCACGCCAGGACCTGCGGCGCCTCGATGCCGAACGTGCCGGCCTCGCCCGCCAGCGAGAGAACCTGCGCCTGCTCGCGCCGAGCGCCGGCGTCGTCATCTCCCGCGACGCCGAGCCCGGCTCGACGGTGGTGGCCGGCCAGGCCGTGCTGCGGCTGATCGATCCCGCGTCCCTGTGGCTGCGCGTGCGCTTCGACCAGGGACGCTCGGCCGGGCTTGCGCCGGGCCTGCCCGCGGAGATCGTGCTGCGCTCGGAGCCCTCGAAGCGGCTCGCGGGCAAGGTCGCGCGGGTCGAGGCGCTCAGCGACAGCGTGACCGAAGAACGCGTCGCGATGATCACGCTCGACACGCTGCCTGCCGGTGTGTCGGTCGGTGAACTCGCCGAGGTCACGCTCGCGCTGCCGGCCACCGCACGCGGTCCGGTGCTGCCGAACGCCAGCATCACCCGCCAGGGCGGCGAACTCGGTGTCTGGCAGCCCGACGGCGCCAGCGTGCGCTTCGTGCCGGTGCAGCTGGGCCGCGCCAGCCTCGACGGCCAGGTGCAGGTGCTCGGCGGCGTGCGCGCGGGCGACGAGGTGATCGTCTTCAGCGAGAAGGCCCTCGCCACCGGAAGCCGCGTCAAGATCGTCGAACGGCTCGCTTCGAACACGCCGTGATCAACCTGGCCGGCCGCGACATCCTGCATTCGTGGGGCAAGTTCGTGCTCACCGGGCTCGGGCTCGGCCTGCTGATCGGCGTGACGCTGACGATGGCGGGTGTCTACCGCGGGCTGGTGGACGACGCCAAGGCCTTGCTGCACAACAGCGGCGCCGACCTCTGGGTGGTGCAGCGCGACACGCAGGGCCCGTATGCCGAGGCCTCGAGCATTCGCGACGACGTCGTGCGCGGCATCCTCGGCCAGCCCGGCGTGGCGCGTGCGGCCAACGTCACCTACCTCACGATGCAGGTGCGCCGCGACAGCGGCGACGTGCGCGCGATGGTGGTCGGCTTCGAGCCGGGCCAGCCGGGTGCGCCGGGATACCTGGTGGCCGGGCGCCACATCACGCGCAGCCACTACGAAGCGGTGGCCGACGTCAAGACGGGCTTGCGGCTCGGCGAGCGCATCGGCATCCGCCGCCAGCACTACACGGTCGTCGGGCTGACGCGGCGCATGGTGTCGTCCGGCGGCGACCCGATGGTCTTCATCGCGCTCAAGGATGCGCAGGAGGCGCAGTTCCTGAAGGACAACGACGCCATCCTCAACGAACGTGCGCGCACCGCCGCCAACCCGGCCTTCAACCGGCCCGGCGTGCCGGGCCTGCTCGAGGCGGTGCAGGCGGCGCAGTCGAGCAATCACAACGTCAATGCGGTGCTGGTGCAGCTGCACGCGGGCGTGTCGGCGGAAGAGGTGGCGCAGCCGATCCGGCGCTGGAAGCAGCTCGAAGCCTTCACGCGCGAGCAGATGGAGGAGATCCTCGTCGCCAAGCTGGTCGCCACCTCGGCGCGGCAGATCGCGATGTTCCTCGTCATCCTCGCCGTCGTCAGCGCTGCCATCGTCGCCTTCATCATCTACACGATGACGCTCGGCAAGATCCGCGAGATCGCGGTGCTCAAGCTGATCGGCACGCGCAACCGCACGATCGCCGCGATGATCCTTCAGCAGGCGCTCGGTCTCGGGCTGATCGGCTTCGTGATCGGCAAGGTCTCGGCGAGCTTCTGGGCCCCGGTGTTCCCGAAGTACGTGCTGCTGGAGCCGGGCGACGCGCTGCGCGCCGGCGCCGCCGTGCTGCTGATCTGCGCGCTCGCGAGCACGCTCGCGATCCACGCCGCGCTCAAGGTCGACCCGGCCGAGGCGATCGGAGGCTGAGATGAAGCAGGCAGCCACCACCAAGTTCTGGCTGAGTTCGTCCTTCGACAGGCTCAGGATGATCGGAACACCAAACCCGTTCGGGCTGAGCTTGTCGAAGCCCCCGCGGGTCCTGAGCCCGTCCTTCGACAAGCTCAGGATGATCGGAATACCAAACCCGTTCGGGCTGAGCTTGTCGAAGCCCTGTTGGCATGCTTCCGGAGCGGCCTCTTCGACACGGGGCCTTCGACAAGCTCAGTCCCCTGCTCAGGGCGAACGGCAGTGTCAAATGGCGCGGGTCGGGTTCGGCGCCATGGAACACTGAGATGCAGACCCCGGGCATCCTCATCGAAGGCCTGCGCAAGCGCTATGGCAAGGGCGCCACCGCGGTCGACGCGCTGAAGGACGTCAACATGGTCGTCGCGCCGGGCGAGGTGGTCGGATTGATCGGACCCTCGGGCTCGGGCAAGAGCACGCTGCTGAAATGCCTGGGCGCCGTCATCGAGCCGAGCGCGGGCCGCATGACGCTCGGCGGCCAGACCATCTACGACGACGGCTGGAAGATCGGCGACCTGCGCGCGCTGCGCCGCGACAACATCGGCTTCGTGTTCCAGGCGCCGTACCTGATCCCGTTCCTCGACGTCACCGACAACGTCGCGCTGCTGCCGATGCTCGCCGGCCGGCCGAACGGCGAATCGCGCCGGCGCGCGGTCGAGCTGCTGACGGCGCTCGACGTGG
>CAJPFZ010000361.1 GCA_905339355.1 Burkholderiaceae bacterium | reverse complement strand
GGCGGCACACTCCCATCGATCGAGCGCGCCGGCGCGCCAGCAGATGTGGTGGCGATGCGGGGAAACCACTGTTCGCTGCGACAGGCGCACCAGGCGCCCGCTTTCGATCCACTGCGCGCCCATCTTGGTTCGCACCAGCGTGACGCCGAAGCCGCTGGCCGCGGCGTCGTAGATGAGGCCGATGTCGTTGAACTGGCCTCCGACCTTGGGTTCGGGGCGGTCCATGCCGCAGCTCGCGAACCAGGTGCTCCAGGGTTCCAGCGGGCTGCGCAAGAGCTTTGCCTGGGCCACGTCGGCCTCCGTGTCGAAATTGCCGAAGGGGCCGAATTCGTTCAGGTAGTTGGGGCTGCACGCAGGCGACACCTCGTCGGCGAGGATCGGCCGATGCTCGAGGTCCGCGTACCCGCCGACACCGAAGCGCACTTCGAGGTCGGCCTCCTCGGCGGTCACGTCGAGCAACGGGATCGAGACCTGCAGGATCAGATCGATCTCGGGGTAGGCATTGCGAAACAGTTCCAGCCTGGGCATGAGGAACTGGCGGCAGAAGGTCGGCGTCACCGCGACGCGAAGGCGAACGGCCCCGTTGGCGGCCTGGCGCGACGGCATCTGCTGCAGCGCCGCCAGGCCAGTGCGCACGTTGGCGAGGTAGGCGGCGCCGTCTGCCGTGAGCGTGAAGTCGCTGCGGCCGAACAGCTTGAAGCCCAGGTGCGACTCGAGCTGCCGGATGCGGTGGCTCACCGCGCTTGGCGTGACGCACAGCTCGTCTGCCGCACGGCCCGCATTGCGCAGCCTCGCCACTGCCTCGAAGGTCAGCAGGCACTGGATCGGTGGAATGTGCTGGAAGGCCATCTCGTCTCCTGGTCGCATGAGCACGCCGGGCCGCCCCGGTCTCGTACCGGAGTGCGCAGCGACGAAGGCACTCCCATGAGCGCACTGTGCACCATGTCGATGGCCCACTAGACTCCGCTCATGTCGACGCCCCCTCATGCCCTCCCCAGCGACCGCAGCGCAGTCGCACCGCGCGACGCGGCTGCCGCACCTGCGAAGAACGTGCGTTCGCTGAGCGGCCTCTTGCCGTTCCTGCGCCCCTACCGCGGCCGCATCGCGCTCGCGGTGCTGTTCCTGGTCGGCGCGGCCGCCAGCACCCTGGTGTTTCCGATCGCGCTGCGCTCGCTGATCGACCAGGGGCTCGTCGCCACGGACCCCGGCGAGCGCATGATGGCGCTGCGCGAACACTTCTTCGCGCTGTTCGCCGTCGGCGCCGCGCTGGGCACCTTTTCCGCGCTGCGCTTCTACATGGTCACCTGGCTCGGCGAGCGCGTCACCGCGGATTTGCGCAACGCCGTCTACTCGCACGTGGTGCAGCAAAGCCCCGAGTTCTTCGAGACCACGCAGACCGGCGAAGTGCTGTCGCGCTTGACCACCGACACCACGCTCGTGCAGACCGTCGTCGGCTCGAGTCTCAGCATGGGGCTGCGCAACACCGTGATGGGCATCGGCGCGATGGTGATGCTGATCATCACCAACCCCTACGTCATGTCGCAGGTATTAGGCATCCTGGTGTTGGTGGTGCTGCCTTCGCTGTACTTCGGCCGACGCGTTCGCAAGTTGAGCCGCGCGAGCCAGGACCGCGTGGCCGATTCGAGCGCGATCGCCGCCGAGGTGCTGAACGCGATTCCCGTCGTGCAGAGCTACACGCAGGAGCAGCGCGAGGCGCAACGCTTCGACCGCTCGACCGAGAACGCCTTCGCCACCGCGGTGAAGCGCACGCGCATGCGCTCGTTCCTCGTCGCCTTCATCATCACCGCGACCTTCGGCGCACTGCTGTGGGGCCTGTACCAGGGCACGCAGGCTGTCATCAACGGCCAGATCAGCGCTGGCCACCTGGGCGAGACCGTCGTCTACGTGATCATCTTGGTCTCTTCCGTCGCCGTGCTGGCCGAGGTCTACGGCGACCTGCTGCGCGCCGCCGGCGCCACCGAGCGGCTGATGGAACTGCATTCGGCGCGCTCGCCCATCGTGTCGCCCGTGCGCACCACGCCGCTGCCGCCGACACGCGGCGGCTCGACGGTCGAGATCGACAACGTCAGCTTCCGCTACCCGTCGCGGCCGCAGGTGCCGGCGCTTTCACGGGTGTCGCTGAGCGTGGCGGCCGGCGAGACTGTGGCGCTGGTGGGCCCAAGCGGCGCCGGCAAGAGCACGGTGTTCCACCTGCTGCTGCGCTTCTACGACGCGGGCGAAGGCAGCATCCGCATCGACGGCGTGCCGGTGCGCGAGGCGTCGCTCGCCGATCTTCGCCAGCGCATCGGCATCGTGCCGCAGGACAGCGTGGTGTTCTCGGCCAACGCGATGGAGAACATTCGCTACGGCCGCCCCGACGCAAGCGACGCCGAGGTGATCGCCGCCGCCAAGTCGGCGTTCGCGCACGACTTCCTCAGCGCATTGCCCGAGGGCTACCAGACTTTTCTGGGCGAGCGTGGCGTGCGCCTGTCAGGCGGTCAGCGCCCGCGCATCGCGATCGCGCGCGCGATGCTGAAAAACCCGCCGCTGCTGCTGCTCGACGAAGCCACCAGCGCGCTCGACGCGGAAAGCGAACGCATGGTGCAGGCGGCGCTCGAGTCGGCGATGAAGGACCGCACGACACTGGTCATCGCGCACCGTCTCTCGACCGTGCAGCGGGCCGACCGCATCGTCGTGCTGGAGGCCGGACAGATCGTCGAGGTGGGCACACACACTCAGCTCAGCGCCGCCGGCGGTCTGTATGCGCGGCTCGCCGCGATGCAGTTCGACATGCAAGTTGCATCTTGATGACGACGCACGGGCGCCCGCCGGCGTTGTAGGCCTGCACTGACACTGCCTGTGCGCCGCCTCCGACAGACGGCAGGCGCGCCGCTTTCGATACTCATCCGCGTGGCCGGCGTCCGCCAGCACCGCTTTGCCCCTGAAGGAGAAAACCATGAACAACCGCCTGATGATCCGCTCGACCGCCTTGAGCCTGACCGCTGCCGCCGTGCTGCTGGTGGGCTGCGAAACCCCGATGAGCGAGCGGCAAAAAGGCACGGCCATCGGTGCCGGCGTGGGCGCCGCAGCCGGCGCCGTACTGAGCAAGGCAACCGGCGGCAAGGCCGGCACGGGTGCGGTGGTCGGCGGCGCGATCGGCGCGGTTGCCGGCAACGTCTGGTCCAAGCGCCAGGAAGAACGCCGCGTGGCGATGGAACAGGCCACGCGCGGCACCGGCGTCGACGTGACCCGCACGGCCGACAACCAGCTCAAGGTCAACATCCCGAGCGACATCTCGTTCGACATCAACAGCGCAGCCATCAAGCCAAACATGCGCACGGTGCTCGACCCGTTTGCCAACAGCCTGCGCGACGATCCGAACGCGCGCCTGACCATCGTTGGCCACACCGACAGCACGGGCTCGGACGCGATCAACAACCCGCTGTCCATCGACCGGGCGCAAAGCGTGCGCGACTACCTGGCCGCGAGAGGCGTCTCGCCGTCGCGCGTGGAAGTCGCCGGCCGCGGCTCGCGCGAACCGGTGGCCGACAACAGCAGCGAAGCCGGCCGCGCCCGCAACCGCCGCGTCGAGATCTACCTGCGCGAACCGGCGGCCTGAACCACCTCTCCATCATCGAAAACGGCTCCTGAGGGAGCCGTTTTTCGTTGCGGTCGTGCATAATTCGTGCGCATGAATCATGGAGCCAAAGCATGTTGCGATTCGAGGATTCGCCAAAGCGGCCCACCAATCTCAGCCTCAACGCGAAGGTGCTCGACATGGCGCGGGAGCTGGGGATGAACCTGTCCCAGACGGTCGACGCCTTGCTCGCTGAGGAGGTGCGCCGTCGCTACTGGGAGCGGTGGAACCAGGAGAACAAGGACGCCATCGCCGCCTATAACGAACGGGTCGAACGCGAGGGCCTCCCCCTGGCGAAGTACCGAACGTTCATGAAGAGGCGCTGACACGATGGGTCGCTACGACGTGTACGCGAACCCGGAAGCATCGGAACGCAAGCAGACACCGTATTTCGTCGATGTGCAAAACGACTACATCGACGCGCTGGGTACCCGCGTGGTGGTTCCGCTTCGCCGCGAGTCGGTATTCGGCCCGCGCGCGCGCAACCTGAATCCGGCTTTCACCGTTGGCGCCGACAATGTGGTGCTCGACACCGCTGCGCTCGGTGCCGTGCCGCTCGTGGACCTGCGCAAGGCCGTCGCCAACCTGCGCGACGAGCGCGCCGCCATCCAAGAAGCGCTCGATACCCTCTTTGGAGCCTATTGATTGAACCGCCCCATCCGCTCGCAATACGAAGACTTCATGCGCCACGTGCAGACGCACGGCGTGTTCAAGGCGGACCGCACCGGCACCGGCACGAAGAGCGTGTTCGGCCACCAGATGCGATTCGACCTGAACGAGGGCTTTCCGCTGGTCACCACGAAGAAGGTGCACCTGAAGTCCATCATCCTCGAACTGCTGTGGTTCCTGCGGGGCGACGGCAACGCGCGCTGGCTGCAGGAGCGCGGCGTGACGATCTGGGATGAGTGGGCGAAACCCGATGGCGACCTCGGTCCGGTGTACGGCGTGCAGTGGCGCTCCTGGCCGACGCCCGAGGGCGGCCACATCGACCAGATCGCCGAACTGGTGAAGGCGATCCGCGACAACCCCGATTCGCGGCGGCTCATCGTCAGCGCCTGGAACGTGGCGGACCTGCCGAAGATGGCACTGATGCCCTGCCACGCGTTCTTCCAGTTCTACGTCGCCGAAGGGCGCCTGAGCTGCCAGCTCTACCAGCGCAGCGCCGACATCTTTCTCGGCGTGCCCTTCAACATTGCCAGCTACGCGCTGCTCACGCACATGATCGCGCAGCAGTGCGATCTCGGCGTCGGCGACTTCATCTGGACCGGCGGCGATTGCCATATCTACAGCAATCACGAAGAGCAGGTGGCGCTGCAGCTGTCGCGCCAGCCATTTGCCTACCCGACGTTGAACATCAGGCGCCGGCCGCCGTCGATCTTCGACTACGTCTACGAAGACTTCGAGATCACGGGCTACGACCACCACCCCGCCATCAAGGCGCTGGTCGCCGTCTGACCGGATGAGGGGCAAGACCCTGGCCGGCTTGGCGCTCGCGGCAGCGGGCAGCGCTTGGGCGCAGGCCGCGCCGCCGGTGATCGGCTGGGTGCCGCCCTATGCGATGAACGAATCGATGCAGGCGCTGGAGGCGACCCCCGGCGTCGGCTCGGCGCTCACGCGAATCGGCCTGCAGTTCTGGAACCCGAGCGCCGACGGCAAGGGCGTCGTGTTCGCGCCCGTCGACAAGAGCGGCCGCCAGGTGATCGCCGATGACGTGCGGCGCTTTCGCGACTGGGCCCGGCGCCGCCACATCGCCGTGCTGCTGACGGTCTACAACAATTCGCAGGTCATCGGCCACTGGGACTGGGCGCTCGCCCGCCATGCCTTCGTCGACCAGCGTGCCGACTTCACCCAGGCCCTGGTGGCGGAGATGGAGAAGCACCAGCTCGACGGCATCGACCTCGATCTCGAGGGCGAAGGCGACTTCACGCCCGACCGCGAGGCGTATGCGCTCTTCGTCGATGTGCTGTCCAGGATCCTCAAGGCCAAGGGAAAGCTGCTGACCGTCGACAGCTTTCACAGCCCCTGCGCCAACGCCCCGAACATGAGCTGGTGGCGCGACTGGGCCGGCCGCGTCGACGCGATCCACAGCATGGGCTACGCCGACCTCTACGAAGGCAGCATCGAGCGCTTCGCGCCCGCGGGCCAGCCGGCGTGCGAAGGCGGCGCGCCGATCTTCAAGTACAGCTGGCAGCTGCAGTACGGATTGAAGGCCGGCTACCGCGTCGATCAAATCGTGCTGGGCCTGCCGACCTGGGTCGACAGCTGGGGCTCAGGTGGCCAAGGTCCCGCCGTGCTGTCGCACCTGAACGAGGTGCGCGAACTCGGCGCCGGGGTCGCGCTGTGGGACCTGCAGTTGAGCGCACCGGGGTGGAGGGCACCAGAGACCTGGGATGCGGTGCGAGCGTTGCGCGAGCGGCCGGGGACCGGCTGGCAACGACTCCAGCCCTGAACCGCCATCCCGGCTTTCGCCGGGACGACGTCGCGTCAGCCTCCGAGCGCCGCGATGATGTCCGGCGGCGCCTGCACCAGTTCGATCAGCACGCCTTCTCCGCCCACCGGGAACTCCTCGCTGCCCTTGGGGTGCACGAAGCAGATGTCGTGACCCGCCGCGCCCTTGCGAATCCCGCCCGGCGCGAAGCGCACGCCATTGGCGCTGAGCCATTCGACCGCCTTCGGGAGGTCATCGATCCACAGTCCCACATGGTTCAACGGCGTGGTGTGCACGGCGGGCTTCTTCTCCGGATCCAGCGGCTGCATCAAGTCGACCTCGACCTTGAACGCGCCCTGCCCCATCGCGCAGATGTCCTCGTCGACGTTCTCGCGTTCGCTGACGAAGCGACCCGTCAGCGCCAGGCCGAGCTTGTCGACCCACAGGGTGCGCAAACGCTCCTTGCTCGGCCCGCCGATGGCCACCTGCTGGATGCCCAGCACCTTGAATGGACGAAGAGATGCGCTCATACACCACCACACCGTTCGCCCTGAGGTATCGAAGGGTGAACGCGAACGTCGAAAGGGGCTTCGATAC
>CAJPFZ010000360.1 GCA_905339355.1 Burkholderiaceae bacterium | reverse complement strand
CGCTCGATCAGCGTGCGCGAGCCGCCTTCGCCCACCCCGGCCGAGAAGCCCTCGGCGTCGCTCACGAGCGTCAGGAAACTGCGCTTGGCCATCGTCAGTCGCGGGCGCGGTCGCGCACCCGTTGGAGCCGGTAGCTCAGCTGAGGTCGGGTGATACCCAGCGCACGCGCCGCAGCGGCGAGGTTTCCGCCTGCGCGATGCACCGCCTCCCGGATCAAGGCGTCTTCGAGCTCGTCCAGGCTCAGGCCGCGATTCATCACCTCGTCATAGAGTGCCTCGCTGCCGTTCGGCGCGGCGCGTTCGAGATGGCCCGCCGCATTGACCGTGACGGGCGCCGCCCCCGGGAGCGTGGGGAAAAGGTCGTGGACGTCGACCGGCTCGCCGCTGGTGGCGAGGATGACCCCGCGCTCGATGAGGTTCTCGAGCTCGCGCACGTTGCCGGGCCACGGATAGCTGCGCATCGCGTCGAGTGCCCGGTCGGTGAAGCCGGCCACGCGGGTGCCGTGCAGCGCCGCGAAACGCTGCAACAGGTGGGCCGCCAGCGGCTCGATGTCGTCGGTGCGCTCGCGCAGCGGAGGAATGCGGATCGGATAGACGTTGAGCCGGTACATGAGGTCGCTGCGGAAGCGGCCGGCGGCCACCGCCGCTTGAAGATCGACGTTCGTCGCTGCGATCACACGCACGTCGACCTTGCGCGCCTGCGTGCCCCCGAGCCGTTCGATCTCCCCCTGCTGGAGCACGCGCAGCAGCTTGGCCTGCGCCGGCAGCGGCAGTTCGCCCAGTTCGTCGAGCAGCAGCGTGCCGCCGTCGGCACGCTCGAAGCGCCCCTGGCGCGCAGCACCTGCGCCCGTGAAGGCGCCCTTCTCCGCGCCGAACAATTCGCTTTCGATCAGCTCGGCGGGCAAGGCCGCACAGTTCACCGCCACGAAAGGCTTGCCCTTGCGCAGGCTCATGGCGTGCAGCGCCCGCGCAAAGCGTTCCTTGCCGACGCCGGTCTCTCCCGTCAACAGCACGGTGACCTGCGTGGCGGCGGCCTTGCGCAGCAATTCGGCGGCCGCGGCGAACGACTTCGAGCGGCCGATCAACGGCCCCAACTCGTCAGCGGGTTCCAGGGTCGAGCGCAGCGTGTCCACCTGCTCCTGCAAGTCTTCGAGCCGCACGATCAGCGAATCGGGCGCGTAGTCGCGCGACATCGCCTCGGCGTCAGGCCAATCGGACAGCAGGCGGCCTTCGATGCGGCAATGTGCGGCGCCGCAGGCGCAACACGCCACTTCCTTGAACAGCGTCGGACGCCCCATGAAGGCGCTCGTGTAGCCGGAGGCGTATCCGAGCAGCATCCAGCACACCGGCTCGTTCTGCGGACCGAAGTCGCGTACATGCGTTTCGACCTCCCACGAGTGGTCCCAGCGGAAGACACCGCGAAAGGTGCCGGCTGCGATATCGAGCTCGACATCTTCGGCCGTGACCTGGACCGCACCCTCGAGCATGTGGAGCTGCGGGCCGACGGCGAACATGTCGAGCACCGACGCGTCTCGACGCACCTGGCGCGCCAGCGCCGCATCGCGCTCCCCCGACGCATAGCCGGCACGCATTAGCAGGCGCCGCGTCTGCTCCCGGCCGATGCTGCGCATCAACTCGCGCCGCAGTGAACCGAACGCCGCCGCATGGACCAGCAGCATGCGCTGGCCGGCCAGCCAGATGCGGCCGTCGCTCGCGGAGAAATGCAGCATCCGGCGCAGGTCGGCGTCGGAAGGCAGGGGCGGCGGAGGCAGCGTCGGCATGCTGAATTATCGATATCGCGGTTCTGACCGTCCAGCTTGGCCCGGTTTCACCAAATGATCAATCGGGTGTGGTCGCAGTTCACGAAATCCGCATGATCTGGCGCAAGAAGGTCGGGGAATACCCTCGGTCACTTTTGCTGCCGTCGGTCCGATTCAGCCCCACCCTGGCCGCGAACCTACGTGTTTTCCCGTGTTTTATCGATATTTATCGCGATTGGTGGGTGTCCTGGCACACACCATGCGATGTGATGCCGCATGCGAATCGACTCCAGCCCTCCACAAGCTGCATTGACTTCTGCCAGTGAGCTCCCCGCCTGCGACACCAGCCGCCGGTTCGTGCGGGTGATCGAACAACGAACCGATGGCCTGGTCGCGTTCGAGTTCGCAATCGGCTGGCCCGACCTGGCCGTCGAACTGCTGCTGCCGCAGCGTGCCTTCGCCGACTTCTGCGCCGCCCACCGAGTGCAGCGCCTGGACGAGGACAGCGCAGCTGGCTCATTCGCAGGCCAATCGACGGCCGTGAGGCAGCCGATGCCTCACCGCTTCTGAGCTTCCCCGCCACAACACCGAGGAGACAAGCAACCATGAACATCGACCTGCAGGCGCGCGAGATCACGCCACTGCGCAATACATTCGCGCACGTCGCGAAGTACGTGGGCGACGACAAGCCCGCGTCGCGCTACCAGGAGGCGACCCTGGGCGCGCAGCCGACCGCGAACTTCCACTACCGCCCGACCTGGGACCCGCAGCACGAGATCTTCGACGCTTCGCGCAGCGCCGTCGTGCTTGCCGACTGGTACGTGCTGAGAGATCCGCGCCAGTTCTACTACGCGACCTGGACGATGGCGCGCGCACGCCAGCAGGACGCGATCGAGGCCAACTTCCAGTTCGTCGAATCGCGCGGCATGGTCGCGAAGATTCCCGACGACGTTCGGCGAAAGGCGCTGGACGTGCTGCTGCCGCTGCGGCATGCGGCCTGGGGCGCAAACATGAACAACGCCTCCATCTGCGCGTACGGCTACGGCACCGCCTTCACCGCGCCCGCCATGTTCCACGCGATGGACAACCTGGGCGTCGCGCAGTATCTGACCCGGCTGGGCCTGGCGCTCGACGACCCCGCGGTGCTGGACGCCGGCAAGCAGGCATGGCTCGCCGACCCACGCTGGCAGGTGCTGCGCCGCTGCGTGGAAGACACGTTCGTCGTTGACGACCCGTTCGAGCTCTTCGTCGCGCAGAACCTCGCGCTCGACGGCCTGCTGTATCCCTTGATCTACGGCGCCTTCGTCGACGACCACATCGCCCTTCAGGGCGGCACCGCGGTGGCCATGCTCACCGCCTTCATGCCCGAGTGGCATGACGAAAGCGCCCGCTGGGTCGACGCCGTGCTGAAGACCGCGGCGGCCGAGTCCGACGCGAACCGGCTGCTGATCAGCCGCTGGGCCCAGGCCTGGATCGAACGCGCCGAAGCTGCGCTTGCGCCGGTTGCGTACCTCGCGCTCGGCGATGTCGGCGAACAGGCACTGGCCGACGCACGGCAGGCGCTGGTCGAGCGCTGCCGCAAGGCCGGCATTTCGGTCTGAACGAAGAGCACAGGAGAACCCATGTCCAACGTATTCATCGCCTTCCAGCACAACGAGGAGTCGCGACCCGTCGTCGACGCCATCGTGGCCGACAACCCCGGCGCCGTCGTCGTGCATTCGCCCGGCCTCGTGAAGATCGACGCACCGAACCGCCTCACGATCCGCCGCGACACCATCGAGTCGCAGACGGGGCGCCCCTTCGACCTGCAGCAGATCCACGTGAACCTGGTGACGCTGTCGGGACACATCGACGAAGACGACGACCAGCTCACTCTGAGCTGGAAGCACTGAGAAGCGAAGCAGGAGACAAGCACATGGACACCCGTGTCGTGAAGAAGAAGCTCGGTCTGAAGGACCGCTACGCCGCGATGACCCGCGGCCTGGGCTGGGAGACCAGCTACCAGCCGATGGACAAGGTGTTCCCGTACGACAAGTACGAGGGCATCAAGATCCACGACTGGGACAAGTGGGAAGACCCGTTCCGCCTGACCATGGACGCCTACTGGAAGTACCAGGGCGAGAAGGAGAAGAAGCTCTACGCCGTGATCGAGGCGTTCGCGCAGAACAACGGCCAGCTCGGCGTCGCCGACGCGCGCTACGTCAACGCGCTCAAGCTCTTCATCCAGGGTGTGACGCCGCTGGAGTACTACGCGCACCGCGGCTTCGCCCATGTCGGCCGCCAGTTCACCGGCGAAGGCGCGCGCGTGGCCGCGCAGATGCAATCCATCGACGAGCTGCGCCACTACCAGACGGAAACACACGCGATCTCGCACTACAACAAGTACTTCAACGGCATGCACCACTCGAGCCACTGGTTCGACCGTGTGTGGTACCTGTCGGTGCCGAAGTCCTTCTTCGAGGATGCCAACAGCGCCGGCCCGTTCGAATTCCTCACCGCGGTGAGCTTCTCGTTCGAATACGTGCTCACCAACCTGCTGTTCGTGCCCTTCATGTCGGGCGCGGCGCACAACGGCGACATGTCCACCGTCACCTTCGGCTTCAGCGCGCAGAGCGACGAGTCGCGCCACATGACGCTGGGCATCGAGTGCATCAAGTTCATGCTCGAGCAGGACCCGGACAACGTGCCGATCGTGCAGCGCTGGATCGACAAGTGGTTCTGGCGCGGCTACCGCCTGCTGACGCTGGTGGCCATGATGCAGGACTACATGCTGCCCAAGCGCGTGATGAGCTGGAAAGAGGCCTGGGAGATGTACGCCGAGCAGAACGGCGGCGCGCTGTTCCGCGACCTCGCGCGCTACGGCATCCGCGAGCCCAAGGGCTGGAAGGACGCCTGCGAAGGGAAGGACCACATCAGCCACCAGGCTTGGGCCACCTTCTACAACTACAGCGCCGCGGCGCCCTTCCACACCTGGATCCCGAAGGACGACGAGCTGCAGTGGCTGTCGGAGAAATACCCCGACACCTTCGACAAGTACTACCGGCCGCGGCTTGCGTACTGGCGCGAGCAAGCCGAGCAAGGCAACCGCTTCTACAACAAGACCTTGCCGATGCTTTGCACCACCTGCCAGGTCCCGATGCTCTTCACCGAGCCGGGCGACGCACGCAAGATCGCCTACCGCGAGAGCGACTACCTGGGCGACAAGTACCACTTCTGCAGCGACCACTGCAAGGGCATCTTCGACGACGAGCCCGAGAAGTACGTGCAGTCGTGGCTGCCGGTGCACCAGATCTACCAGGGCCATTGCTTCAAGCCGGGCACCGATCCGAGCGCCGAAGGCTTCGATCCTCTGCTCGCAGTGCTCGACTACTACGAGATGAACGTCGGCCGCGACAACTTCGACTTCGAAGGCTCGGAAGACCAGAAGAACTTTGCCGCCTGGCGCGGCGAGAGCGTGCAAGGGGAACAGAAATGAGCGTCGTCGCCCTCAAGCCCTACAGCTTCAAGCCCAAGGACGTGCGCGAGAACTTTCCCGCGCCGCTGCTCTACATCGGCTGGGAAGACCACCTGATGATCTGCGCACCGGTGTGCCTGCCGCTGCCGCCGGACATGCCGTTCGGCGCACTCGCGACGGCGGTGCTGCCCGGTGTCTACGGCTACCACCCCGACTTCGCGAAGATCGACTGGAGCGCGGTGCAGTGGCTCAAGTCGGGTCAGCCCTGGACCCCCGATCCGGCGAAGTCGCTGGCGGACAACGGCCTCAAGCACAAGGACGTGATCCGCTTTCGCACGCCGGGGCTGACCGGCATCGAGGGCTCGTCGAGCTGAAGGACGCGGGAGTTGTCATGAGCTATCAACTCACCATCGAGCCGCTGGGCGCGACCATCGACATCGCTGACGGCCAGACCGTCCTCGATGCCGCGCTGCGCCAGGGCATCTACATCCCCCACGCCTGCGGCCACGGGTTGTGCGGCACCTGCAAGGTGACGGTGAGCGATGGCGAAGTCGACCATGGCCAGGCGAACCCCTTTGCACTGATGGACTTCGAGCGCGACGAGGGCAAGACCCTCGCATGTTGCGCGACGCTGCAGTGCGACGCGACGATCGAAGCCGACATCGACGAGGATCCCGACGCGCGGATCATCCCGGTGCGCGACTTCGCCGGCACGGTGAGCCGAATCGTGGACCTCACGCCGACGATCAAGGCGATCTTCATCGCGCTGGACAAGCCGATCCACTTCCAGGCCGGGCAGTACGTGCAGCTGGAGATTCCGAACTTGGGCGCTAGCCGGGCGTTCTCGATTGGCAACTCGCCGGCCTGCG
Source organism: Burkholderiaceae bacterium (assembly GCA_905339355.1). Taxonomy (GTDB): domain Bacteria; phylum Pseudomonadota; class Gammaproteobacteria; order Burkholderiales; family Burkholderiaceae_C; genus Albitalea. Next base: position 8,159 of record CAJPFZ010000360.1, on the reverse strand, counting down.
TCGAGAAGAGCGGCGAGATCGAACTGAACGTGCGCCTCGTCGCCGGCGGCGCAGGCACGGGCTACCTGCACCGCACGCTGCGCGCCGGCGACCGGCTGCGACTGTCGGGTCCGTATGGCCGCTTCTTCGTGCGGGAATCGGCCGCCCGGCCGATGATCTTCATGGCCGGCGGCTCAGGCCTGTCCAGTCCCCGATCGATGATCGTCGACCTGCTCGATCGTGGCTGCTCGCAGCCTATCACGCTCGTCTACGGCCAGCGTTCGCGTGATGAGCTCTACTACGACGACGAGTTCCGTGCGCTGGCCGAGCGCCATGCCAACTTCACCTACGTGCCGGCGCTGTCGGGCGAAGGCGACGACACCGACTGGAGCGGCGCACGTGGCTTCGTGCATGACGCGGCGAAGGCGCATTTCGGCGGCTCGTTCGCCGGACACCAGGCTTACCTCTGCGGCCCGCCCCCCATGGTGGAGGCGTGCATCGCCGCGCTGATGCAGGGGCGCCTGTTCGAACGTGACATCTACACCGAGAAGTTCCTCTCGGCCGCCGACGCGCAGGGGTCGCGCAGCCCGCTGTTCAAACGGGTCTGACCATGTTCTTCGACACCCGACCCAAGTTGAACGTGTGCGTCGCGCAGACCGGCGAGACCTACGCGTGCGCCGCCGACGAGAGCCTGCTGCGCGGCATGTTGCGCCTGGGCCGCAAGGGCATCCCTGCCGGCTGCGTGAACGGCGGCTGCGGCGTGTGCAAGGTGCGCATCGTCGAGGGCAGCGTCACGCCGCTCGGACCGGTCAGTCGCGCCCACGTGAGCGCCGACGAGCAGTGCGCCGGCGTGACCCTCGCCTGCCGCGTGGCTCCGGCCAGCGCTGTGACGCTGGAAATCGCCGGCAGGCTCGAGAAACCATTTTCCACAGGGCCCGCCGTTGGGGCGAGCCCATTGTCAACACAGTAACCCTCAGGAGACGAGACATGGGTGTGATGCGAATCGGGCATGCCAGCCTGCGAGTGATGGACGTGGACGCCGCCGTGCGTCACTACGAGAACGTGCTGGGCTTGAAGACCACGATGGTGGACAAGGCCGGCAATGTCTACCTCAAGTGCTGGGACGAGTGGGACAAGTACTCGCTCATCCTGACGCCCTCCGACCGCGCCGGGCTGAACCATGTGGCCTACAAGGTCGAGAAGGATGCCGACCTCGACCGGCTCAAGCGGAACATCGAGGAGTGGGGCGTCAAGACCACGATGCTGCCCGAAGGCACGCTGCCCGCCACCGGGCGCATGCTGCAGTTCAATCTGCCGAGCGGCCACGAGATGCGCCTGTACGCGATGAAGGAGTACGTGGGCACCGAGGTGGGCACGGAAAGCCCTGACCCCTGGCCCGACAACATCAAGGGCGCCGGCGCGCACTGGCTCGACCACTTACTGCTGATGTGCGAGATGAATCCGGCCGAGGGCATCAACACGGTGGCCGACAACACGCGCTTCATGACCGAAGCGCTCGACTTCTTCCTCACCGAGCAAGTCGTCGTTGGCCCGGGCGGCTCGATCCAGGCCGCGACCTGGATGAGCCGCACCACCACGCCGCACGACATCGCCTTCGTCGGCGGACCCAAGAGCGGCCTGCACCACATCGCCTTCTTCCTCGACTCGTGGCACGACGTGCTCAAGGCGGCCGACGTGATGGCCAAGACGAAGACGCGCATCGACGTCGCGCCCACGCGCCACGGCATCACGCGCGGCGAGACGATCTACTTCTTCGATCCGAGCGGCAACCGCAACGAAACCTTCGCCGGCCTCGGTTACCTCGCGCAGCGCGACCGACCCGTGACGACGTGGAGCGAGGACCGGCTGGGCAGCGGGATCTTCTTCCACACCGGTGACCTGGTGCCCTCGTTCACCGAGGTCTACACCTGATCGGCGCTCCGCCCGCCGCCGCACCCCTTTTGTTTGCACCTCCTTTGCCATGAAACAGATCCAGAACTTCATCAACGGCGAATTCGCCAACGGCGTGCGCACGTTCGATAAACGCTCGCCGGTGAGCGGCGAGGTCATCGCGCAGGTGCATGAAGCCGGCCGGGCCGAGGTCGATGCGGCGGTGGCCGCGGCGCGTGCGGCGCTGAAAGGCCCGTGGGGCCGCATGACGGTGGCCGAGCGCGTCGAGCGCCTGGTCGCCGTGGCCGACGGCATCAACCGCCGTTTCGAGGAGTTCGTGGCCGCGGAGTGCGCCGATACCGGCAAGCCGATGAGCCTGGCGCGCCATCTCGACATCCCGCGCGGCGCGGCCAACTTCAAGATCTTCGCCGACGTGGTGAAGAACGTGCCCACCGAGTTCTTCGAGATGGCCACCCCGGACGGCCGCGGCGCCATCAACTACGGCCACCGCTCCCCGGTGGGCGTGGTCGGCGTGATCTGCCCGTGGAACCTGCCGCTGCTGCTGATGACCTGGAAGGTCGGGCCGGCGCTCGCCTGCGGCAACACGGTGGTGGTGAAGCCCTCGGAGGAAACGCCGCAGACCGCGGCGCTGCTCGGCGCGGTGATGAACGAGGCCGGCATTCCCAAGGGGGTCTACAACGTCGTGCACGGCTTCGGCCCCGAGTCCGCCGGCGAGTACGTCACCACCCATCCGCACGTCGACGCCATCACCTTCACCGGCGAAACACGCACAGGCGAAGCGATCATGAAGGCCGCCGCGAAGGGCGCGCGTCCGGTCAGCCTGGAGATGGGCGGCAAGAACGCCGCCATCGTGTTCGCCGACTGCGACTTCGACGCGGCCGTGGAGGGCACGCTGCGTTCGGCGTTTGCCAACTGCGGCCAGGTTTGCCTCGGCACCGAGCGCGTTTACGTGGAGCGGCCTCTCTTCGAGAAGTTCGTCGCGGCGATGAAACGCGGCGCCGAAGCGCTCAAGCTCGGCCCCCCCGAGGACGAGGGCAGCGGCATGGGCCCGCTCATCAGCCGCGAGCACCAGGCCAAGGTGCTGTCGTACTACGAACTCGCCGTGGTCGAAGGTGCGACGGTCGTGACCGGCGGGGGCATACCGCAGGTGCCGGCCGAACACGCCGGCGGCTCGTGGATCGCGCCCACCATCTGGACTGGTCTGCCCGAGACCGCGCGTGTCATCAAGGAAGAGATCTTCGGCCCGTGCTGCCACATCGCGCCCTTCGACAGCGAAGAGGAGGTCCTGTCCAAGGCCAACGACAACGAATACGGCCTGGCCACGGCGATCTGGACACGTGACCTCGCGCGCGCGCACCGAGTGGCGCAGCGCATGGAGGTCGGCCTCGCATGGGTCAACAGCTGGTTCCTGCGCGACTTGCGCACGCCCTTCGGCGGCGCCAAGCAGTCGGGCATCGGCCGTGAAGGCGGCGTGCATTCGCTCGAGTTCTACACCGAGCTGAAGAACGTCTGCGTGAAGCTTTGAAAGAGCGGCAATGAGCAATCCTGAAATTTCCAAGTCAGTGCTCGCGGCGGGCATTCGCACCAACCTGCACGACCTGGGCAGCGGCCCGCCGGTGCTGCTGATCCACGGCTCCGGGCCCGGCGTGTCGGCCTGGGCGAACTGGCGGCTGGCAATGCCCGAGCTGGCCCGCAGCGCACGCGTGATCGCGCCGGACATGGTCGGCTTCGGCTATACCGAGCGGCCGGAGGGCCAACGCTACGACATGGATGCCTGGGTCGCGCAGGCAGTGGGCGTGCTCGATGCCCTCGACATCGAGCGGACCGACCTCGTGGGCAACTCGTTCGGCGGTGCGCTGGCGCTCGCGCTCACCATCCGCCACCCGCAGCGCGTGCGCCGGCTGGTGCTGATGGGCAGCGTCGGCGTGCCGTTCGCGATCACGCCCGGGCTCGACGCGGTGTGGGGCTACACCCCGTCGTTCGAGGCGATGCGCTCACTGTGCGACCTGTTCGCCCACGACCGGCACCTGGTCACTGACGAGCTCGCGCGCCTGCGCTACGACGCCAGCATCCGCCCCGGCTTCCAGGAGTCCTACGCCGCCATGTTCCCGGCGCCGCGGCAGCGCTGGGTCGACGCGATGGCGAGCCCGGAAGCCGACATCCGCCGCATCGCGCACGAGACGCTGGTCGTCCACGGGCGAGAGGACCGGATCATTCCGCTGGCCAACTCGCTCACGCTGGCACAGTGGATCGCTCGCGCCCAGCTGCACATGTACCCGCATTGCGGCCACTGGACGCAGATCGAGCACGCCGCCCGATTTGCGCAGCTGGTCGCCAACTTCCTGGCCGAGGCCGGCCACGACGAACCCCGCCCTCTGGATGACTGAGACAGCCATGAACACCGACACCATCACCACGCTCGGCGACGAGCTCTTCGACGCGCTGAAGGCCTGCCGCATGGTGGAGCCGCTCACCACGCGCCACCCCGACATCACCATCGACGATGCCTACGGCATCCAGCAGCGACTGAACGCGCGCCGCATGCAGGCGGGCGAGAGCGTGGTCGGCAAGAAGATCGGCGTCACCTCCAAGGCAGTGATGAACATGCTCGGCGTGTACCAGCCCGACTTCGGCATCCTGCTCGACGGCATGCTCTACAACGAAGGCGAGGCGATCGAAGCTGCCTCGCTCATCCAGCCCAAGGCCGAGGGCGAGATCGCCTTCATCCTCAAGCGTGACCTTCAGGGGCCGGGCGTCAGCGCGGCCGACGTGCTCGCGGCGGCCGAGGGCGTGATGGCCTGTTTCGAGATCGTCGACTCGCGCATCCGCGACTGGAAGATCAAGATCCAGGACACCGTGGCCGACAACGCCTCCTGCGGCGTGTTCGTGCTCGGCGACCGCGTGGTCGACGTGCGCGACGTGGACCTCAACACCTGCGGCATGGTGCTCGAGAAGAACGGCGAGATCGTCGGCACCGGCGCCGGCGCCGCGGCGCTGGGCTCGCCGGCGAGCGCGGTGGCGTGGCTCGCCAACACGCTGGGCAGCCGCGGCATCGCCCTCAAGGCGGGTGAGGTGATTCTTTCGGGCTCGCTCGCGGCAATGGTGCCCGTGAAGGCGGGCGACAACCTGCGCGTGACGATCGGCGGCATCGGCGGCTGCTCGGTGCGCTTCGTCTGACCACGGATTCGTGACTCTGGAGTTCCCATGAAGAAAGTGAAATGTGCCCTCATCGGGCCCGGCAACATCGGCACCGACCTGCTGGCCAAGCTGATGCGCAGCCCGGTGATCGAACCGGTGTGGATGGTGGGCATCGACCCCGACTCCGACGGCCTGCGCAAGGCGCGCGAGCTCGGCATCAAGACCACCGCCGACGGCGTGGACGGCCTGCTGCCGCATGTGCGCGCCGACGGCGTGCAGATCGCGTTCGACGCGACCAGCGCCTACGTGCACGCCGAGAACTCGCGCAAGCTCAACGCGCTGGGCGTGATGATGATCGACCTCACGCCGGCGGCCATCGGCCCCTACTGCGTGCCGCCGGTGAACCTCAAGCAGCACGTGGGCCGGCGCGAAATGAACGTCAACATGGTCACCTGCGGCGGCCAAGCCACCATCCCGATGGTCCATGCCGTCTCGCGCGTCCAGCCGGTGCACTACGCCGAGATCGTGGCCACCGTCGCTTCGCGCAGCGCGGGGCCCGGCACGCGCAAGAACATCGACGAATTCACCCGCACCACGGCCGCCGCCGTGGCGAAGGTGGGCGGCGCAACGAACGGCAAGGCGATCATCGTCATCAACCCCGCTGATCCGCCGCTCATCATGCGCGACACCGTGCATTGCCTGACCGCGGGCGCGCCGCAAGTGGCCGAGATCGAGGCCTCGGTGCAGGCCATGCTGAAGGAAGTGCAGAAGTACGTGCCGGGCTACCGGCTCGTCAACGGCCCGGTATTCGACGACAACCGCGTGTCGATCTACCTCGAGGTCGAGGGCCTCGGCGACTACCTGCCCAAGTACGCCGGCAACCTGGACATCATGACCGCGGCCGCAGCACGCACGGCCGAGATGTTCGCCGAAGAAATCTTGAGCGGTTCGCTCAACCTCGAACCGCTGGCTGCGTGAAGGAACACACCATGAACACACTGCAAGGCAGGAGCGTCACGCTGCACGACATGACGCTGCGCGACGGCATGCACCCGAAGCGCCACCAGATGACCCTCGAACAGATGGCCTTCATTGCGCAGGGCCTCGACGAGGCCGGCGTGCCGCTGATCGAGGTGACACACGGCGACGGCCTGGGGGGCAGCTCCGTCAATTACGGCTTCCCGGCGCACAGCGACAAGGAGTACCTCTCGACGGTCATTCCGCTGATGAAGCACGCGCGTGTCTCGGCATTGCTGATCCCCGGCATCGGGACCGTCGATCATCTCAAGATGGCACATGGCCTTGGCGTCGGCACCATCCGCGTGGCCACCCATTGCACCGAGGCCGACGTCAGTGAGCAGCACATCACCGCCGCGCGCAAGCTCGGCATGGACACGGTCGGCTTTCTCATGATGGCGCACATGAACAGCCCCGAGGGCCTGGCTCGGCAGGCCAAGCTGATGGAGAGCTACGGCGCCAATTGCATCTACGTCACCGACTCGGCCGGCCACATGCTGCCCGACGACGTGAAGTCGCGGCTGGCGGCCGTGCGCGCCGCCCTGCGACCCGATACCGAGCTCGGGTTCCATGGCCATCACAACTTGGCGATGGGGGTGGCGAACTCCATTGCCGCCATCGAGTCGGGCGCGACGCGCATCGATGCGGCGGCGGCCGGCTTGGGCGCGGGCGCAGGCAACACACCGATGGAGGTGCTGGTCGCCGTGTGCGATCGGATGGGCATCCGCACTGGCGTGGACGTCTGGAAGATCCAGGACGTGGCCGAGGACCGCGTGCTGCCGATCATGGATTTTCCGATTCGCATCGATCGCGATGCGCTCACGCTCGGCTACGCGGGCGTGTACGGAAGCTTCCTGCTCTTCGCAAAGCGCGCGGCCGCGAAGTACGGCGTGTCGGCGCGTGAAATTCTGGTCGAGCTCGGACGGCGTGGCATGGTCGGCGGGCAGGAAGACATGATTGAAGACACGGCGCTCACGCTTGCGAAGGCCCGCGGGCTGTCGCTTGCGAAGGCCGCATGAGGGGAGACTCGATGAAACTGGACGCACACACCATCGCCGGCTTGGCCGAGCACCTCGAGACCTGCGAGTTGAAGGCCCGTGACACGCCGAAGATCACCGATGAACATCCCGGCATGGACTGGGACGACGCGTACGCGATCCAGGACGAGATCCTGCGCCGCAAGCTCTCCCGCGGCGCACGCCTCATCGGCCTGAAAGCGGGGCTCACCTCGCATGCAAAGATGAAGCAGATGGGGGTGGATACGCCCGTGTTCGGCTTCCTCGTCGACAGCTTCAGCGTGCCCGAAGGCACGCAGGTGAAGACGAGCGAGTTGATCCACCCCAAGGTGGAGCCGGAGATCGCCTTCGTGCTCAAGCGAGCGCTCGCCGGACCGGGCTGCCACATCGGCGCGGTGCTCGCCGCCACCGATTTCGTGCTGCCAGGCATCGAGGTCATCGACAGCCGATACCGAGACTTCAAGTTCGACCTGAAGAGCGTGGTCGCCGACAACACGTCAGCTGCGCGCTTCGTCGTCGGCGGCCGCGCGATGCGGCCCGAGCAGCTCGACCTGCGCACGCTGGGCGTGGTGATGGAGAAGAACGGCGAAGTGGTCTCGCTCGGCGCCGGTGCCGCGGTGCTCAGCCACCCGGCGGCCGCGGTGGCCATGCTCGCCAACCACCTCGGCCGGCGCGGACAGGTCATCCCTGCAGGCGCCGTGATCCTCTCCGGCGGCGTCACGGAAGCGGTGTCCGTCGAGGCCGGCGATCATGTCTGCCTGCGCGTGCAGAACCTCGGCAGCGTGTCGCTGCGGTTCGCCTGACTGCGCCCACCAGTATCCGGAGAACGCCATGCCATTCGCGCAGATTTACATGATCGAAGGCCGCACTGCCGAACAAAAGAAGGCGGTCATAGAGAAGGTCACCCAGGCGCTGGTCGAAGCCGTCGGCGCCCCCAAGGAAAACGTTCGTGTATGGATCCATGACGTCCCGAAGGAGAACTGGGGCATCGCAGGCGTCAGTGCCAAGGATCTCGGGCGCTGACGCCTGCCCGACGGCTCGACGAAGCCTTGGCGCACGCGGTGCAACGTCAGCGTCGCCTGTTGCTCCAGGCTTTTA
>CAJPFZ010000359.1 GCA_905339355.1 Burkholderiaceae bacterium | reverse complement strand
TTCAGCCTGACGTCGTCGACGGCGGAAGACCCCAAGGTGGCGCGCTCCTACCGCCGCTTCAGCGAAGCGGCGAACGAAAACGCCGATTCGCGCGTCAAGGCGGGCATCCATTTCCGCTTCGCCGCGAACGCCGGCCTAGCGCTGGGCAGCCGGATCGGCGAGCACGTCTACAACAGCCGCTTGCGCCACGCCAACTGAGCGGGGGGACGCATCGTGTGAGGCCGTTGGTCGTGCTGGTACGCGACGACGACAATGCGGCCTTCGGGCGAACGGTCGGTGCCCCGAGTTGCGGGCCTCCTTCGCACCAGGCCGGCCCACGGATGAACGCCGGGCCGGGCCGCTCGCGCGATGTCACAACCGCCCGGTCTGGTTCGTCTCCAAGGAATGTACGAAGCAAGCCACGTCGCTGCCCACCATGACCGACCACGCCGACCGATCGCCCTCCGCCCGAGCACGCCGCTACGACCAGGGCCACGCCCGCCGTCTGCGCGCGATGGCTTATCGCATGCTCGGCTCGCGCGCCGATGCCGAAGATGTCGTGCAGGAGGCGTGGCTGCGCTGGGCCGAGGTCGATGAATCCACCATCGAGCATCCGAGCGCCTTCCTGTCCCGGCTGGTGACGAACCTGTGCCTGGACAGGCTGCGCTCGGCGTCCGTGCAGCGCCTGCACTACGTCGGCGTCTGGCTGCCCGAGCCGCTGCTGGACGACGAGGATCTTTTCGCCTGGACGCCGAGCCCGGAGAAGCAGGCGGAGTTCGCGCAGGACGTGTCGGTGGCATTCATGCTCGCCCTCGAGCGGCTGTCACCGCTTGAACGCGCGGCCTTCCTGCTGCACGACGTCTTCGACCTCGACTACGACGAGATCGCACGCCAGCTCCAGCGCAGCGAAGCCGCGTGCCGGCAGTTGATCAGCCGTGCGCGCAAGAACGTCAAGGCCGACTATGCGCGGCGCGAGGTGGCGCAGGAGGAGCGCGAGCGGCTCCTGGACGCATTCATGCATGCCGTGCGCAGCCGCGACGTGGCGGCACTCGCACAGGTGCTTGCCGGCGATGCGGTGATGATGGCCGACGGCGGCGGCAAGGTCAGCGCGGTGCCGCGCCCGCTGCATGGCAATGCGCTGGTTGCACGCACGTTCATCGGTTTCGCGCAGCTGCCCGGCAGCGCCGGTTGGCGGCTTGTGGCGGCCATGGTCAACGGGCTGCCCGGCTGCCTGATCCTCGACGACCTGGCGGGAGGCGAGCTGGTGCAGACGATGGCGCTCGCGCCCTCGGCCGACGAGCCGGGGCGCGTGGGCGCGCTGTACATCCAGCGCAACCCGGACAAGCTGCGCGCGCTCGCACAACGGCTGCACCCGTGAATGTCACAACGTGGCGCGCCGCCACGTCTTGAGGTCGTGACCGGCGAATCTGTCGGCCTTCATCAACCTCAAGCCAAGGACAACCGTCATGAGCACGCTGCATCAACGCCTCGACTACTCGCGCCTGTCGGCCGATCTCTTCAAGAAGTACCTCGACTTCAGCATGGCCTTTCGCATCGACGAGACGCTGGCGCTGCTGGTGGACATCCGCGCATCGCAGCTCAATGGCTGTGCCTTTTGCGTGGACATGCACGTCAAGCAAGCGCGCATGCACGCAGAGCGCGAACTGCGCCTGCATCACGTGGCCGTCTGGCGCGAGTCGCCGCTGTTCACCCCGAAGGAGCGCGCCGCGCTGGCCTGGACCGAGCTCCTGACGCACATCGAGCCCGAGGGTGTCTCGGACGCGGCCTTTGAAGAGGTGCGCGAGCACTTCTCCGAAGAAGAGCTGTCGCAGCTGACCTTCCGAGTTGCCGCCATCAACGGATGGAACCGCATGAACGTGGCCTTCCGCACCCCGCCGGGTTCGAAGGACAAGATGTTCGGGTTGGACAAGGCAGGCCTGAACTGAGGCCTGCGGGCAGGTTGTCGTGCAGATCCCGTCATCGAGGGGCCGACATTGTTCGCCGCCATGTAATGCGCAATTGCATCCGGAGTCGTTGATCGCGCCGGCGCCGGCCTCTAGATTGACGTGCATCGAAGACCCTGCACAGGACACAACCCGAAATGAATCGCATCGTCTCCTCCGCGGTACTGATCGCCGCACTGGTCGGTATCGGCGGCGCGCTCGCCGCCTGGAAGGCCGGCACCATCGACGGCGCCAACGCGGCGGCGGCCGGGCACCCCGAGCCGGCCGAGGCGGTCACCGCCGCCATCGCGCAGCAACGCCAGCATCGCCAATCCGTTGGCGCCATCGGCACCGTGCTCGCGCTGCGCTCGGTCACGCTGCGCAACGAGCTGGCCGGGACGGTGCGTCACGTCAATCTGAAACCCGGTGAAATCGTCGAGGCCGGCGCGGTGCTGGTGGCGCTGGACGTTGCGGTCGAGCAGGCCGATCTGCGGGCGCAACAGGCGCAACTCGCGCTCGCCGCGACCACCCTGGCGCGACTGGAACGCCTGCAGGAGGTCAATGCGACCTCGGCGATCGAAGTCGACAAGGCGCGCGCCGAGCGTGACGTGGCGGCGGCTCAGATCGCGCGCACGCAGGCCGTGATCGATCGCAAGACGATCCGCGTGCCGTTTCGCGCGCGCGTCGGCTTGTCCGACCTGCATCCGGGACAGTACCTGAACGAAGGCACCGCGCTGACGACGCTGCAAAGCGTGGACGACTCCCTGCACGTGGACTTCACGGTGCCGCAGGCGGTGGCGGCGGGCCTGAAGCCGGGGGACCGCGTCGATGTCTTCGCCGACGCGGGCGCCGATGCCGCGCCGCTCGCCGCCAAGGTGGCAGCGCTCGATGCCCGCGTGGACCCGGCAACGCGCAACAGCACCGTGCGCGCGCGCATCGACGTGCCGAGGCAGGCGCGTCAGAGCGCGCCGGCGCCAGGCTCCTCGGTGCGCGTGAGCGTGAGCGTGGGAGCGCCGGCGACGGCCGTCGCCGTCCCCGCGACGGCGCTGCGCAAGGGCCCGGGCGGCGACCACGTGTTCGTGCTCGCCGCCGACAAGGACAACCGGACGCGGGCGCAGCTGCGCGCGGTGCGCGTGGGCGCCACGCTCGCAGACGAGGTGCTGATCGTGCGGGGCCTGGCCGCCGGCGAGCAGGTGGCGACTTCAGGCTCGTTCAAGTTGCGCGACGCGGCCCTGGTGGCGGTCGCCGAGGGCCAGACGGCGCAATCGCAGATCCGCTCAGTGCAGCCGGTCAGCGGGAGCTGAGTCATGCGCTCGATCACCGATCTCTTCATCAAGCACCCGGTCCTGGCCGTGGTGGTCAACCTCGTGATCGTGCTCGTCGGCTGGCGCTCGCTGGCCGCGCTGCCGGTGCAGCAGTACCCGAACCTCGAGAGTTCGTCGGTCGTCATCACGACCGTCTATACCGGCGCAAGTGCCGAAGCCGTGCGCGGCTTTCTGACGACGCCGATCGAACGCTCGGTCTCGGCCATCAGCGGCGTCGATCACGTCGAGTCGAGCAGCCGCGCCGGCATCAGCACGGTGACGGTGCGGTTGAAGCTCAACCACAGCTCGACCGCGGCGCTTGCGGAAGTGACCGCGCGGCTGCAGCAGGTGCGCTCGGAGCTGCCGGCCGAAGCCGAGCCGCCGGCGGTGGAGGTGCAGCGCGCCGACCGGCCCTACGGCACGTTCTACCTGAGCTTCAACTCGAGCGAGCGCAGCGTCTCGGCGATCACCGACTACCTGCTGCGCAGCGTGCAGCCGCAGCTCGCCACCATCGACGGCGTGCAGCGCGTCACCAACAACGAGGGTGGCCGCAACATCGCGATGCGCGTCTGGATCGAGCCCCATCGCCTGGCCGCGCTCAACCTGACACCCGGCGACGTGCAGGCCGCGCTGCAGCGCAACAACTATCTCGCCGCGGTCGGCCAGACGCGCAACGACCTGGTGCAGGTCAACGTGCTGGCCAACACCGACCTGCGTTCGGTCGAGGAATTCAAGCAACTCATCGTCGCCGAGCGCAGCGGCGCGGTGGTGCGCCTGGCGGACGTGGCGCGCGTCGAGCTGGGCGCCGAAGAAGCGACGCTGGTGGCCAAGTACAACGCGCAGGAGGGCGTGTACCTCGGCATCTGGCCGGTGCCCGGCGCCAACGAGCTGACGGTGGCCCGCGGCCTGCGCGCCAAGATGGAAGAGATCCGGCCGACGCTGCCCAAGGACATCGAGATGCGCCTGGTCTGGGACGGCACGATGTTCATGCGCGACGCGCTGACCGAGATCAGCAAGACGCTGGCCGAGACGGTGGCGATCGTGGCGCTGGTGGTGTTCCTGTTCCTGGGCTCGGTGCGCACCGCACTCGTGCCGCTGGTGGCGATGCCGGTGTCGCTGATCGGTGCCGGCGCGGTGATGTTCGCCTTCGGCTTCAGCCTGAACCTGCTGACGATTCTCGCGATCGTGCTGTCGGTCGGCCTGGTCGTCGACGACGCCATCGTCGTGGTGGAGAACATCGAGCGCCACGTGCGCGAAGGCAAGTCACGCCTCGATGCGGCGCTCGCCGGCGCACGCGAGCTGTTCGGGCCGATCGTGGCGATGACGATCACGCTGGCCGCGGTGTATGCGCCGATCGGCATCCAGAGCGGCCTGACCGGTGCGCTGTTCCTCGAGTTCGCGATCACGCTGGCGGCAGCCGTCGTCGTCTCGGGCATCGTCGCGGTCACGCTGTCGCCGGTGATGAGCTCGCGTTTCGTGCACGAGAGCGGGCATCAGGGGCGCCTGACGACGTGGGTCAACCGCGTGTTCGATCGTGTGCGGGACGGCTACGCGCGTGTGCTCGACGTGGCCTTGGGCATGCGCTGGGGCATCGTGGCCGCGGCGCTGCTGGTCTCGGCGGCAGCCTATCCGCTGTACACGGCGTCGCGCCAGGAGCTCGCGCCAGTGGAAGACCAGCGCCACATCACGCTGTTCTTCGAAGCCTCGCCCGATGCCTCGCTGGCGGCGACCAATCGCGACCATCTCGACATCGTCAAGGCCGTGACCGCCTTTGCGGAGACGGAGTTCACCTGGTCGCTGACGGCCAACTGGGGCGGCTTCGGCGGCATCGTCACCAAGCCGTTCAACGAACGCGAGCGCTCCACCGAGCAGATGTATGGCGAGGTCTACGGCGCGGTGTCGCAGGTGCCCGGGCTGCGCGTGTTCCCGCGCCTGGACCCACCGCTGCCGACACCCGGCAACTACGACGTCGAACTCGTGCTGCAGAGCGACGACTCGATCGAGCACTTGCTGGAGACGGTGACGCAGGTGGTCGACGCGGGCATGAAGAGCGGCAAGTTCCTCTACGTGGACACCGACCTCAAGATCGACCTGCCCGAAGCGCGCGTCGTGCTCGACCGCGAGCGCATCGCCGACCTCGGCCTGGACCTGGCGAGCGTGGGCCGCGAACTCGGCACGCTGCTGGGCGGCAGCCACGTCAACCGCTTCAACTTCTTCGATCGCAGCTACAAGGTGATTCCGCAGATCGGCGACGACGGCCGCACGTCGATCGCGCCGCTGCTCAACCTGAGGATCAAGACCCCGGCGGGCGCACTGGTGCCGGTGTCCACCTTCGCGCGCATCGAGACCAGCACCGCGCCGCGCACGCTCAACCGCTTCCAGCAGCGCAATGCACTGCGCGTGTTCGGGGGCGTGAAGCCCGGCGTGACGAAGGAAGAGGGCTTGCGCGTCCTGGAAGATGCGGCGCGTGCGGCCGGCGGCGCGCGCGTCGGTCTCGACTACGCAGGCGAGTCGCGCCAGATCCGCCATGAAGGCTCGGCCCTGGCGGTGACGCTGGGCTTCAGCCTGGTCCTGATCTACCTGGTGCTCGCGGCGCAGTTCAAGAGCTTCCGCGATCCGCTGATCGTGCTGCTCGGCTCGGTGCCGCTTGCGATCTCGGGCGCGCTGGTGTTCGCCTTCCTCGACATGACCACGATCAACATCTACTCGCAGGTCGGGCTCATCACGCTGGTGGGCTTGATCGCCAAGAACGGCATCCTCATCGTCGAGTTCGCCAACACGCTGCAGGAGCGCGGGCTGGCCAAGCTCGCGGCCCTGCGCGAGGCGGCACTGACGCGGCTGCGCCCGGTGCTGATGACCTCGGCGGCCACCGTCTTCGGCCACCTGCCGCTGGTCTGGGTCAACGGACCCGGTGCCGAGGCCCGCAACAGCATCGGCACGGTGCTTGTCACGGGCATGGCGGTCGGCACGGTCTTCACGCTCGTGGTGGTGCCGGTGTTCTACATGCTGATCGCGAAAGACCGGCAGGCCGAGGCGGGCGAAGCACCTGTTGCGCGGCCCGTGGCGGTGGGAGCCTGACGATGAAGTCCCTGAC
>CAJPFZ010000358.1 GCA_905339355.1 Burkholderiaceae bacterium | reverse complement strand
TCGGCCACCGAGTTGGCGTCCATCCACTTCAGGCTCTCGATGCCCGAGGTGTCGCTGCCTTGCAGGATGCGGTCGATCAGCAGATTGGCCTTGTCTTCGCCGAGCGCCATGCGCAGCACCGACTTCACGTACTCGTCGGTGTCGGGCACCAGCAGGCTCTGGCCGCCCGCGATCGTGGCGAACTTCTCGAGCACGTCGTCGACGCGGTCGCGCGAGATGGCCTTCATCTTGGCGATCGTTTCGCCCAGGCGCTGCACCTCCTTGGGCGCGAGGTGCTTGAAGACCTCGGCCGCCTCTTCCTCGCCGAGCGACATCAGCAGGATGGCGGCGTCTTCCACGCCCTGGTCGGCGACGTTGCTCATGTCGTGGCGTCGCCGCTGACCCAGCCGCGAACGATGCTCGCCACCGCGGCGGGATTCTGCTTGGCGAGGGCGCGTGCGCCCAGCAGCCGGTCGCTCGGCACCGGCGGTTCCAGCGCGCGCGGCGCGGCCGGCACCAGCTCGTCGTCGGAGACGACGTTCAGGTGGGCGCCGGGCGCCGGCACGGGCTTGGCCAGCAGCGCCTTGGCGGCCGGGCGGATCAGGCCGAAGAAGACGATCACGGCCATCAGCGCCAGGCCGGCGGGTACCGCGCCCGCCCGCAGCATGTCGAGCATTTCGGGCTCCTTCCACCACGCCAGCTCGCTGCCGCGCGCGGCGGGGTCGAGCTTGAAGGGGGCGTTGATGACCTTGACCGAATCGCCGCGCTCCTTGTTGAAGCCGATGCTTTCCTGCACCAGCGCGGTCAGCTTCTCCATCTCTTCGGCGCTGAGGGCGACCTGGGTGGTCTTGCCCTTCGCGTCGGTCACGCTGCGGCTGTTCACGACGACGGCGGCATTCAACCGCTTGACGGTGCCGGTCGCGTTGCGCGTGACGCGCACTGTCTTGTCGACCTCGTAGTTCGTTACCGCATCGCGCCGGCTGCTGCTCAGCGCTGCCCCTGCGCCCTGGGCCGCCTGCAGCGGCTGGGCGGGTCCCGTGAGCGGGGCCGTGGCGGGCACCGGCGGCTGGTTCGAGGCGGCGCCGGGGATGCCGCTCGGCAGCGCGGCGGTGCCGCCCGACTGCTCGGTGGTCTGCTGGCTGCGGATGGTGGTGCTCGCGTTCTGGCCCTGGTTCGGACGGAACTCCTCCGAGGTGGCTTCGCTTTGCGAGAAGTCCACGTCGGCGGTCACCGTGGCGCGCAGGTTCTCGCGGCCGACCACGGGCTCGAGCAGGTCGAAGATGCGCTTGGCGAAGCCGGTCTCGATCTGGTTCACGTACTGCAGCTGCTGCGCATCGAGGCCGGCGCCTTGCGTGGACTCGCTCGGACCGGACAGCAGCGCACCGGTCTGGTCGAGCACGCTCACCGCCTTCGGGTTCATCTCGGGCACGCTCGAAGACACCAGGTGCACGATGCCGGCGACCTGCGCGCGATCGAGCGTGCGCCCGGCGTGCAGCGTGAGCATCACCGAGGCGCTGGGCTTCTGTTGTTCGCGAAAGAAGCCGTTCTGATTGGGCAGGGCGAGGTGCACACGCGCGTTCTGCACGGCGGCCATCGAGGTGATCGAGCGCGTCAGCTCGCCTTCGAGGCCGCGCTGGAAGGTCAGCCGCTCCTGGAACTGCGTCTGGCCGAAGCGCGCGCCGTCCATCAGCTCGTAGCCGACCACCGACCCCTTGGGCAGGCCGGCCGACGCGAGCTTCAGGCGCGCGTCGTGCACCTTCGACGCGGGCACCAGGATGGCCGCGCCGCCGTCGGCGTGCTTGTAGGGCACGTTCATCTGCGACAGCTGCGCGATGATCGCGCCGCCGTCCTTGTCGGACAGGTTGGCGTAGAGCACCTTGTAGTCGCCCTGGCCGCTCCACAGCGTCATCGCGAGCACGACGGCGGCGAGGCCAGCGAGGCCGACGCCGAGCGCAAGCTTGCTGCGCGCGGGCAGCGCTGCGAGCCGGCTGCCGAAGCCGCCGGTGTCGGCCAGCGCGGTCGGGTTCTTCAAGGCGATCGTGTTGTCCATCGGTGCGTGCTGCTCTTCGTTGGTGCTGTTCCCTGCG
>CAJPFZ010000357.1 GCA_905339355.1 Burkholderiaceae bacterium | reverse complement strand
ACGATGCAGGTGCTGGTCGACTCCGCCCCGGCGCTGGGCCGCAAGGGCGGGTTGGGGCGTTCGTATGCCGACGCGCCGGAGATCGATGGCACGGTCAAGCTGTTGCCGCCGGAGAAGGCGTCGAAGACGCTGAAGGTCGGCGAGTTCACCAAAGCCCGCATCGTCGGCACCCAGGGCCACGACCTCATCGGCCAGCCGATCTGATGAACAAACCCAAGACACCGCCAGCCAAACCTGCGCTCAGCACCTCGCTGATCCATCACGCCTACGAACCGCCGGCGGGCTTCGATGCGCCGCAGCCGGGCGTGTACAAGGCCTCGACGGTGATCTTCGCCAACACCCAGGCGATGCGCGAGCGCACCTGGAAGGAGAAGGCCGGCTACACCTACGGCCTGCACGGCACGCCGACCACCTTCACGCTCGAAGAGCGAATCGCGACGCTCGAAGGCGGCCTGCAGTCGCTGCTGCTGCCCAGCGGCCTGGCGGCCATCGCGCTCACCGACATGGCCTTGCTGCGCGCCGGCGACGAGCTGCTGATCCCCCACAACGCCTACGGCCCGAGCAAGGAACTGGCGCGGCACGACCTGGCGCAGTGGGGCATCACGCACCGCTTCTACGACCCGATGGACGTGCAGTCGCTGGAGGCGGCGATCACGCCTGCCACGCGGCTGGTGTGGCTCGAGGCGCCCGGGTCGGTGACGATGGAGTTCCCGGACCTGCCGGCTCTGCTGCGGGCCGCGCGCGCGAAAGGCGTGCTCACGGCACTCGACAACACCTGGGGCGCCGGCATTGCCTTCAACGCTTTCGACCTCACGCCGGAGCAGGGCGGCGAGCGGCTCGGGGTCGACATCTCGATGCACGCCTTGACCAAGTTCCCGTCGGGCGGCGGCGACGTGCTGATGGGTGCGGTGACCACGCGCGACGAGGCCTTGCACCTGCGGCTCAAATTTGCCCACATGCGCATGGGCTGGGGCGTCGGCGCCAACGATGCGGAGACGATCCTGCGCTCGCTGCCGTCGCTGCCCCTTCGCTACGAGGCGCAGGATCGGTCGGCGCGCATGCTCGCGCAGTGGTGGAGCCAGCGGACCGAGATCGTGCAGGTACTGCACCCGGCGCTGCCCGGCTCGCCCGGGCATGAGCATTGGCAGGCACTGTGCGGCGGTGCGGCGAGCCTGTTCTCGGTGGTCTTCGACGAGCGCTTCGCGAGCGCGCAGGTCGATGCCTTCGTCGATGCGCTGAAGCTGTTCAAGATCGGCTACTCGTGGGCCGGACCGATCAGCCTGGTGGTGCCTTACGACTTGGCGACCTTGCGTCCGCAGCAGGCTTGGCGCGGCTCGCTGGTGCGCTTCTCGGTCGGGCTCGAAGCGGTGGGCGATCTGATCGCGGATTGCGAGCAGGCGCTCGACTCGGCGCTCAGCTCTTCGCGCTGACCTTGTGCCGCATCAACCGGCCCTTTTCCCTCTCCCAGTCCTTCTTCTTCTCGGTATCGCGCTTGTCGTGCTGCGCCTTGCCCTTGGCGAGCGCGATCTCGGCCTTCACGCGGCCGCCCTTGTAGTGCAGGTCCAGCGGCACGAGCGTGAAGCCCTTCTGCTCGACCTTGCCGACCAGCCGCCGGATCTCTTCCTTGTGCATCAGCACCTTCTTGGTGCGGTCGGCTTCCGGGTGCACGTGCGTCGATGCGCTGCGCAGCGGGTTGATGCGGCAACCGATCAGGAACAGCTCGCCGTCGCGAATCAGCACGTAGCCATCGGTCAGCTGCACCTGCCCGGCACGCACGGCCTTGATCTCCCAGCCCTGCAGCACCATGCCGGCTTCGAAGCGCTCTTCGATGTGGTAGTCGTACCGCGCACGGCGGTTTTCTGCGATGGACATGGGACGGATGTGGCGACGCGTGGCGCTCAATACAATCGGGCCATTGTATGAAGCACGTCAAGAAGTCCGTCCTGCTGTGGTACTCGGCGCATGAGATGTATTCGCTGGTCACTGCCGTGAAGGACTATCCGCAGTTCCTGCCCTGGTGCGAGCGCGCCGAGGAACTGGAAACCCACGAGGGCGGGATGACGGCGCGCCTCACGCTTCACTACGCCGGCATCCGCCACGCTTTCACCACCAGCAACCAGCATGTCGAAGACAGCTCGGTGGTCGTGAGCCTGGTCGACGGCCCCTTTTCGCACCTCGAAGGAACCTGGAAGTTTCTGCGCCTGGGCTCGGGCGGGAACGCCTGCAAGATCGAGTTCGACATGTGCTACGCGTTCTCCAGCGTCGCGCTGGAGGCGGTGGTGAGCCCGGTGTTCGACCGCATCGCCAACACCTTCGTCGATTCGTTCGTGAAACGCGCCGAGCAGGTCTACGGCCCGCGCTGATGGGTGCCGACGCGCAGGCACGCATCGCGGTGGTGGTCGCCTACAGCCCGGCACCCGAACGGGTCGAGCACGTGACCCTGCAGCTGCCTGCGGGCGCCACGGTCGAAGACGCCGTGCGAGAGAGCGGGCTGCTGCAGCGCCACCCGGAGATCGACCTGGCCGTGCAGAAGGTGGGCGTCTGGGCCAAGCTGCGTCCGCTCGACCATGCGCTCCGAGATGGGGACCGCGTGGAGGTCTACCGCCCGCTCAAGGTGGATCCGAAAGAGGCGCGGCGGCAGCGCTACCGCAGCCACAAGGAAAAGGTCAACGCACCGCGCTGACGCTCGAGGCTCTGGCTACTTGCAGTCCGACGCGATGATGTCGCGGGTGCGTTTGGTCTCGTTGGCGCGCTGCTGGTCGTCGAGGATCTCGCGCTCGCCCTTGTCGTTGACACGCGCGATGCGGATGCCGTCTTCGAGCGTGCGCAGATGCCCCTTGGCACGAACGCAATTCTCGGCGCGCGCGGCGGCGATCTTGTCTTCCTCGGCCTTCCTCTTGGCGGCCTCGTCCTGCTCCGCCTTGCGGCGCCTGGCTTCGAGTTCGGGCTCGACCGTCTTCGGGGCCGACGCGATCGTCGCGGGCGCTACGGGCGCAGAGGCAACCGGTGCGCGGCGGCTGGCCTGCGGGCGCTGGAGGATGTCCTGCTCGGCAACGCCGGACGGCGGCGGCAGGTCGCTGTACTGGATCTGCCCGCCCTTGTCGCGCCACTTCCACTGCGCCGCAGCCGGGCCGGTGAGCACGGCACCCAGCAGGGCAGTGAGAACGACAACGCTCAATCGGGCCATGGCAGTTCAGCAGCAGCGTAGGGAAGCAACCAGTGTACCGGCGAGCGTGCGCTGCATCACGCCGGGCACGCTGCGCAAAGTGTGCAGTTGTTCCGCATCCGTATAATCTGCTTTTGTCTGCGGCCCGGCGCTTCGCACCTTAACTTCGCTTCGCGAAGTTAGCCTTCGACGCAACGGCGCAAGGCCGTTGTGAGTCTGGAGCCCATTTCCATGCGCCTTCTCGGCAAAGCGCTCACCTTCGACGATGTGTTGTTGGTGCCAGCGTTCTCCCAGGTGTTGCCCCGCGACACCAGTCTTGCGACCTCCCTCTCCCGCAACATCCGCCTGAACCTGCCCGTGGTGTCCGCCGCCATGGACACGGTGACTGAAGCGCGCCTGGCCATCGCCATCGCGCAAGAGGGTGGCATGGGGATCGTGCACAAGAACCTCACGCCGAAGCAGCAGGCGGCCGAGGTGGCACGCGTGAAGCGCTACGAGTCGGGCGTGCTGCGCGATCCGATCACCGTCACGCCCGATACGCCGGTGCGCGAGGTGATCGAGCTGTCTCGCCAGCACGGTGTCTCGGGCTTCCCGGTGCTCGACGGCAGCAGGGTGGTCGGCATCGTCACCAACCGCGACTTGCGTTTCGAGACGCGGCTGGACGTGCCGGTGCGCGAGATCATGACGCCGCGCGAGCGGCTCATCACCGTCGGCGAAGGCGCCACGCTCGACGAAGGCAAGGCGCTGATGCACCGCCACAAGCTCGAGCGCGTGCTGGTCGTCAACAACGCCTTCGAGCTGCGCGGCCTGATGACGGTGAAGGACATCACCAAGCAGACGAGCTTTCCCAACGCCGCCCGCGACGCTCACGGCAAGCTGCGCGTCGGCGCCGCGGTTGGCGTCGGCGAGGGCACCGAGGAGCGGGTGGAGCTGCTGGTCAAGGCCGGCGTCGACGCACTGGTCGTCGACACGGCGCACGGCCACAGCGCCGGCGTGATCGAGCGGGTGCGCTGGGTCAAGCAGAACTTTCCGCAGGTCGATGTGATCGGCGGCAACATCGCCACCGGCAGCGCCGC
>CAJPFZ010000356.1 GCA_905339355.1 Burkholderiaceae bacterium | reverse complement strand
GCCATCGTGCTCGCGGCCTCCCGCACCGGTGTCGTCGGCGTCGCGATCTTGGCGCTTTGGGGCTTGCTCGACCGTCGTTTGTCACGGACGACGCGCGCCGCGCTGATCCTCATGCCCGTCGCCTATGCCCTCTTCTTCGGCTGCCTCACGCTGTGGGCGCACGCGAGCGACCAGGTGTTCGGCGGCGAAGCGCGCCTCGCCGAAACGGAGGGCAGCCCCAATTCCCGCCTGCATATCTGGTCGAACACGCTCTCGCTGATCGCCCGGCAACCCTGGCTCGGCGTCGGCTTCGGTGAGTTCAACTTCGCCTGGTCGCTGATGCCTTTCCCGGCGCGGCCCACCGCCTTCTTCGATCACACGCACAACCTGCCGCTACAGTTCGCCGTCGAGTTGGGCTTGCCTCTGGCAATCCTGGTGACCGCCTTGCTCGTCTACGCGCTGTGGCGGGCCTTCGTCGCCGGCCGTGATGCCGTCGAGCCCGCGCGGGCAACCATGCTGCGCGCCGCCTTCATGATGGTCTTGATGATCGGCGTGCACAGCATGTTCGAGTACCCGCTGTGGTACGCGTACTTCCTGCTACCGACTGCCTTCGTGTGGGGCTTGTGCCTGGGTGCAGATGCGCGCGGGCCAACCGCTGTTGACGCCGATCCCACGCGCGGCAAGCCAAGCGGCCGCGCGCTGGCGCTGGCTTCGCTGCTGATGATGGCCGGCGGCGCGTTCGCCGTGATCGACTACCTGCGCGTGGCCTCGATCTTCTCGGCCGACGAGCGCAGCGTGCCGCTCGCCCAGCGCATCGCCACGGGCCAGCGCAGCTGGTTCTTCGCGCATCACGCCCACTACGCGGCAGTGACCACCGCGGCGCGTCCGTCCGACGCCATGCCGTCGTTCAAGGTGGCGACGCACTACCTGCTCGACACCCGATTGATGATGGCGTGGGCGACCGCGTTGAACGAATCCGGCGACGTGGAGCGGGCACGCCACATCGCGCAGCGGCTGAAGGAATTCCGCAACCTGGATTCGAAGGCGTTCTTCGCGCCGTGCGAGGCACCGCCCATCGCCGGGGAAGAACGTCCGTTCCAGTGCACGCCGCCGACGAAGACTTTCGACTTCCGCGACTTCAGGTGACGCCTGAGTCGCAGGCGAAGCTGACTCAAGCCACCCACGCCCCCGACTTCCCGCCGCGCTTCTCGAGCACCCGAATCCCGCCCATCACCATGCCCCGGTCCGCCGCCTTGCACATGTCGTAGATCGTCAGCAGCCCGATCTGCACGGCGGTCAGCGCCTCCATCTCCACCCCGGTGCGCCCGAGTGTTTCGACCTGCGCACTGCATCGCACGGTGTTGCTGCCTTCGTCGACCTCGAATTCCACCGCCACACGGGTGATCGGCAGCGGGTGGCACAGCGGGATCAGGTCCGAGGTCCGCTTGGCCGCCTGGATTGCGGCGATGCGCGCCACGCCCAGCACGTCGCCTTTCTTCGCGCTGCCGCTGCGGATCAGTTCCAACGTCGCCGGCTGCATGCGGATTTCGCCCACGGCGCGCGCCACACGATGCGTTTCCTGCTTGGCCGAGACGTCGACCATGTGCGCCTGGCCGGCGTCGTCGAAATGGGTCAGCGGGGAAGGCGGCGGAGAAGTCGGCGTCGGGGTTGTCATGGCGCGAAACAATGCAGCAAAGGTTCGGCTGGCATCATAGTCAGTCGACGGGTGAACTCACGCGGTGGGATTCGCTCGAACCGCCTTCTCCTCGGTGGGCTGCTGCTTGAATCACCTCGCTTCTTCCCGATTGCGCCAGCGCCTCGTCGCAGCCGCTTGCGCTGCCACGCTCGCAGCCAGTGCAATGGTGCCCGCCTTTGCGGCGCCCAACCAGCTGCCTGCCCTCGGCGACACCACGTCCGACGATTTCGGCGTCGGCACCGAGCGCCGGCTGGGCGACCAGATCATGCGCGAGATCCGCCGCGACCCCGACTTCAGCGACGACGCGGTGCTTCTGGAGTACCTGAACAGCATCTTCCTGCCGCTGGTCGCCGCGGCGCGGCAGCGCGGCGAGATCGGGCCCGACCTGGAGCAGCGCTTCGCGTGGGAAGCCTTTCTCGTGCGCGACCGCAGCGTCAATGCGTTTGCCCTGCCGGGCGGCTACATCGGCATCCACCTGGGCCTGATGGCGATCACCGCCACGCGCGACGAACTGGCCTCGGTGCTGGCCCACGAGCTCTCGCACGTGACGCAGCGGCACATCGCACGCAGCATCACCAACAGCCGCCGCCAGTCGCTGCTCGGCGCGGCGGCGATGATCCTCGGCGTGATCGCCGCGAGCCGCAGCAACAGCACCGACGGCGCCAACGCCGTGATCGCCGGCGGGCAGGCCGCCGCGATCCAGGGGCAGCTCAACTTCTCGCGCGACATGGAGCGCGAGGCCGACCGCATCGGCTTCGGCGTGATGACGGGGGCCGGTTTCGCGCCCGGCGGCATGGCGGCGATGTTCGAAAAGCTCGCGCAGTCGAACCGCTTGAACGACAGCGGCGGCTTTCCCTACCTGCGCAGCCACCCGCTGACGACCGAGCGCATCGGCGAGGCGCGGGCGCGGCTGGGCACCGCGGCGGCCGTCGCGCCAGCCAGCGTGCTCGAACACACGGCGGCGCAGGCGCGCGCCCGCGTGCTGATGGACCCCCGCAACGACGCGCTGCGGCGCTGGCAGTCGCGCGATGCCGACGGCGCCGGGCCGTCGGTCGCCGACAAGCTGTCGGCGGCCTACGAAAGCGCGCTCGCCTCGACGCTGCTGCGCGACTGGGCGCGCGCTGACGCCTCGATCGACAAGGCGCTCGCGCTGGTGCGCGGCAGCCCGCGCAGCGACGCCCGCGCCGAACGCGCGGTGGCGCTGCTGGTCGTGCAATCGATGCTGGCGCGCGGCGATGCGGCGCGCGCCGACGAGGCGCTCAAGCCCTATGCGACCGAACCGACGCGCCCCGTGACGCTGCTCAATGCGCGCGTCGCGCTCGCCCGAGGCGGCGAAGAAGCCCGCCTGCGCCGTGGCGCGGAGGACCTGCAGACCTGGGTCAGCGGCCATTCGCAGGACGCGGAGGCCTGGCAGCTGCTCGCGCAGTTGTGGGGCAAGCTCGGCCAACCGCTGCGCGCGGTGCGCGCGGAGGCGGAAGCGCGGCTGGCGCTGGGCGACCTGGTGGGCGCCGTCGATCGGCTGCGTGCCGGTCAGCGGCTTGCGCGCAGCGGCGGCGCGGTGGACTTCATCGAGGCCTCGGTGATCGATGCGCGGCTGCGCGACATCGAGGCGCAGCGCCGACAGTTCGCCGCCGAAGAGCGTTCACCCGGCGGATAAGTGCCCGCCATCGCCAAGTGCCGACGGCCGCCGGGCTGTCTTCAGCACGTCAACGGTCCGGAAACATCCTCTCCATCGCCACGTCGATCACCATGCCGCACAGGCTGTAGATCAGCGAGCCGATCAGTGCGGCCAGGAAGCCGTTGACGTTGAAGCCGGCACCGAGCACGCTGGCCGCGGCGTAGAACATCACCGCGTTGATCACGAACAGGAACAGCCCTACCGTCAGCACCGTCACCGGCAAGGTCAGCAGCACGAGGATGGGCCGCAGCAAGGCGTTGAACAGGCCGATCACGAGCGCCGCGATCATGGCGGTGCCGAAGCTCTTCACCTCGACCCCGGGGTACAGGTGCGCCACCAGCAGCAGCGCTGCCGCGAGCAGGATCCATCGAACGATCAGTTTCATGAGGCGCGAGCATAGCGCGGGATGACGGCGCTTCGACGAAGGACGTACCGGCCCGCCATGCGCTTTGCGCGGCCTCAAATCGAGGCGTCGCAGCGATCGAGTCGGCCCGCAACTTTCGCTCGGAGCGACCCCGCGCGCGCCGCCGGCGCATCACCTGCGACGCGGTGCGTTCGTCCTCTGCAGCACGCGTTGAAGCGTCCGAGTGATGCCTCACCGCGACAAAAGCGCTCTCCACCTATGAAGATTGCGTGTTTCTCCTATGAAAACTGCTTCTCAATGCAGCATGCACGCAGTACCATTCGCACCGCGCGGTCACTGGAGAAACGAGAGTTCATGCGGCTCTCACCCAGCCCGGCACATCAACAACTCATTTGATGGAGAGAATCGAAATGGCAACTGCGAAGAAGGCCGCCGCCAAAAAGGCGCCGGCAAAGAAGGCCGCACCGGCCAAGAAGGCGGCAGCGAAGAAGGCGGCTCCGGCCAAGAAGGCTGCTGTGAAGAAGGCCCCGGCGAAGAAGCGCACCCCGAACGCCGCCTTCATGAAGGCCATGACCCCGAGCCCGCAACTGGCCGCCGTCATCGGCGACAAGCCGGTTCCGCGCACCGAGGTCACGAAGAAGGTGTGGGACTACATCAAGGCCAACAAGCTGCAAGACTCGGCCAAGCGCACGATGATCAACGCCGACGCCAAGCTGAAGGAAATCTTCAAGAAGGCCCAGGTCTCGATGTTCGAGATGACCAAGCTGATCAATGCTCACCTGAAGTGAGCCGCGCCGCCCGCCAGGGCAGCGATCAAAAAGCCGGTGCAGTGCACCGGCTTTTTTCTTGGGTGGCGCAGCTGCGATCTCAGGGCCTGAGCGTGCGCGGCAGGCCGAACAGCGCGGCGCCGTTGTCCCAGGCGATGCGCCGCGCCACGTCGGGCGGCAGGTCGCCGAGCCACTGCCGTGCTTCGTGCATCAGCGATTCGTAGGCTTCCCAGCGTGCGTTGACCCAGGTGTCCGAGCCGATGAGGAAGCGATCCGGAAACTCGCTCAGCAAGGCCTTCCATTCGGCGCTCAGACGGCCGTCGGCGGCGATCAGCCCCGGTCGATACGAGAGCTCGCCGAGCAGACCGGGATGGCGGCGCAGCAACTCGCGCACGCGGTCCACTGACGGTCCGGAGATGCCGGTGTGGGCCCAGATGAGCTTCGCGCGAGGCGCGTGCGCCATCAGCAGATCCACGGAGTCGTCGTCGACATGCGCCAGCACCGCCAGCCCCTTGTCCTGCGCCAGCTGCATCAGCAGCCTGGCGACCGGCCCGTTGGCGTTGGCACTCTCGTACAGGTGGAACTCGCCGATCCCGCGATAAGGCCCGGCAGGCGTGCCCTGGGCCAGCTCGCGCAGCACCATCTCGTGGATGCTCGGGTCCTTGAACCAGCCGCTGTAGTCGGCACGGTTGCGGTAC
>CAJPFZ010000355.1 GCA_905339355.1 Burkholderiaceae bacterium | reverse complement strand
CTGCTCACCGGCGCCGCTGTCGGCGACCACGACGTGGTGTGGGTGGTCGACAGCGACGGTGAGTTCGCGCGCACGCTGCCCTACCGCACCGCGCTGCCGCGCCCGGTGGTCGGCGACGCCGGCCTCGTCGCCGAGGCCTGGGCGCCCCGCTTCGAACGCTACGGCGCACCGCAGCTCGCGCGGCGCTTCCTGCGGTCCGCGCAGCGACCGATGACTGGGCATGACTGGTCCGCCTACGTTGCGGCCAAGGCGCTGCTGCAGGCTGCGCTCGAGCAGCTCACCGACCCGGGCGCCGCGCAAGTGCTGAAGGCGCTGCGCCGCCCGGACTTCGTGCTCGACGGCTTCAAGGGCGTGCGCCTGAGCTTTCGTCAGTGGGACCGGCAGCTGCGCCAGCCGCTGCTGCTCGGCGACGGTGTGGGCGTCGTCGGCACCGCGCCGGTGGATGGCGTGATGCATCCGAAGAACGTGCTCGACACGCTGGGCACCGACGCGGCCGAGTCGGCCTGCAAGGCGGCGTCGTGGTGAATGGCGAGCGCCACCCCACCGGGAGCCACGCGCTGCAGGCCCTGCGGGCCATCGTGCTGCGCGAGTTGATCAAGTTCGCCGGACAAAGGGGCCGCTTGATCGCGGCGCTGGTGCGCCCGGTGCTGTGGCTGGCGGTGTTCGCCGCGGGGTTTCGGAACGTCTTCGGCGTGGCCATCGTCGAGCCCTACGACACCTACATCTCCTACGACCTGTACATCGCGCCCGGGTTGATCGGCATGGTGCTGCTGTTCAACGGCATGCAGTCGTCGCTCGCGATGGTTTATGACCGCGAGATGGGGCTGATGCGGCTGCTGCTCACCGCACCGCTGCCGCGCTGGTGGCTGCTGCTGGCCAAGCTGCTGGCCACCGCACTGCTGAGCCTCGTGCAGGCGCTGGCCTTCGTCGCGATCGCGGCCGCGCTCGGCACCGTGCTGCCGATGCATCCCGTGTCCTTGCTGCACGCGCTGGCCGCGACGCTTGCGAGTGCGCTGATGCTCGCGTCGCTCGGGCTGCTGCTGTCGGTGCACGTCAAGCAGCTGGAGAACTTCGCCGGCACGATGAACTTCGTCATCTTCCCGATGTACTTCCTGTCGACGGCGCTCTACCCCCTGTGGAAGCTGGAGGAGTCGGGCGCGACCTGGATCTGGCGCGCTGCGCAGCTCAACCCCTTCACGCACGGCGTCGAGTGGATCCGCTTCGCGCTGTACGGCAAGGATCCCGGCCTCGCGCCGTGGGTGGTGCTGGCCACCTTGGCGCTGTGTTTTGCGCTGGCTTGCCGGGGCTACGACCCGCGCCGGGGGTTCGCCGGCTTTAGCGGTACGGCGCCCAAGGGTGCGCCATGAAGAACGCCGTGAGGAACGCCATGACCACGCGTCGCCGCATCCTGTTGGCCTGCGCCGCGACGGTGGCCGCGCCCTGGGTCCATGCTCATCCGCGCGGTGAGGCCTTTCCGCAGCGGCCGATCACGCTGTGGGTGCCCTGGCCGGCCGGCGGCGCGACCGACCACACGCTGCGGCTGTTGGCCGAGTTGGCCGGCCAGCGACTGGGCCAGCCGGTGGTGGTGCAAAACCGCGGCGGCGCCGGCGGCACGCTCGCGATGCCGGTGCTTCAGCAGGCTGCACCCGACGGCTACACAATCGCGCAGTTGCCGCAGCCGGTGTTCCGCGCGCCGCACACGCAGAAGCTGTCGTGGCACCCGATCCGCGACACCACGCCCATCCTGCAGATCAGCGGCGTGACCTTCGGCGTGCTGGTGCCGGCCAAGAGCAGCTTCCGCCGACTCGACGAGTTGCTCGACTTCGCCGCCGAACACCCGGGCGAGCTGAGCATCGCCACCAACGGCGTGGGCACGACGCCGCACGTCGTGCTCGACGAGCTGTTCGGCCGACGCGGCGCGAGCTACATCCACGTGCCCTACAAGGGCACATCGGAGCAGATGGTGGCGGTGGCGTCTGGCCAGGTGATGGCGGGCGTGAACTCCAACGGCTTCGCCCCCTTCGTCGACTCGGGCGCGCTGCGGCTGCTGGCTACTTTTGGCGCGGCGCGCAGCGGGCGCTGGCCGGACGTGCCGACCTTGGACGAACTGGGCCACGGCATCGTGGCGATGTCGCCCTACGGACTGGCCGGCCCGCGCGGCATGCCGCGCGCCGTGGTGAAAACGCTGCACGACGCGTTCAAGGCCGCGGTATTCGACCCCGCGCACATCGCCGAGCTGGCGAAGTTCGACCAGGAAATCGCCTACCTGGACAGTGTTGGCTATGCGCGCAGCATGCGCCGCGTGTTTGCCGATGAGCGGCGCGCCGTCGAGCGCCAGGGGCTGCTGGCCGATGGGCCGACTTGAACCCGTGTGGCGCGCGATGCTGTTCGCCGCCGCGCTCGGTCTGCTTACTGGCAGCGTGCAAGCGGGCATGATGACGAAGGCGGCCATGCAGGCGCGGTTTCCGTCGCCGCTGATCGTCGGCGAGAAGGATACGCAGCTGCCGGTCTGGCCGATCTTCAAACAGGACGCCACCGCGACGCCACTCGTCGCGTACGTGTTCGAGTCCATCGACCTGGCGCCGATTCCCGGGTTCTCGGGCACGCCGATGAACCTGCTGGTGGCGATGGATCCCAAGGGGGTCTTCCTCGACGTGGTCGTGCTCTCGCAG
>CAJPFZ010000354.1 GCA_905339355.1 Burkholderiaceae bacterium | reverse complement strand
GCAGCTCGCGCTGCATGCGCAGCAGCAGCTGGCGGTGCACGGCATCGCGGTGCGGGTGGTGTCGATGCCGTCGACGACGGTGTTCGACCGCCAGGACGCGGCCTACAAGCGCCGCGTGCTGCCGCAGGGCCTGCCGCGCGTGGCGGTCGAAGCCGGCGTGACCGACGGCTGGTGGAAGTACGGCGTGTCCGCCGTGGTGGGCATCGACAGCTACGGCGAGTCGGCGCCGGCTGGCGTGCTGTTCAAGCTCTTCCATTTCACCGCCGAGAACGTCGCGGCCACCGTGCAGAAGGTGCTGCGCGGATGAAGCAGGCGGCGCGCGCGGCGATCGTCGCGGGCTGCCTTGCCGCACTCGCGGCGTGCATCGTGCGGCCCCCGCCGGCGACCGCCCCCTCGCCCGCCGACGTGTGCAAGGCCCTCAACGAGGCGCTGATCGACGCGGTGCCGCCCGGCGAGTCGCTCGCCGAGCTGCAGGCGCGCGGGGTTCGCGTGCGCACGCCGCTGAACTTCGCGCCGGGCACCATGCCGGCCTCCCAGCAGGCGAGCGGCGCGGCGGTGAGGCTGCTGATCAACGCCGACGGCACCGTCGTGCCGGGTTCGCCGAAGACCCTCAGAAGCGTCGGCGAGCCGCAGATGGCCGCGGCGATGGAGGCGGCAGCCCTGTC
This sequence comes from Burkholderiaceae bacterium, assembly GCA_905339355.1. Taxonomy (GTDB): domain Bacteria; phylum Pseudomonadota; class Gammaproteobacteria; order Burkholderiales; family Burkholderiaceae_C; genus Albitalea. The sequence continues at coordinate 19,955 of CAJPFZ010000354.1, read as the reverse complement.
GATGGCCTTCGACGTCGACGCCGCCGTCAAGCCCGCCGCGCCAATTCCCTTCACCGCCATCCACGCGGCTTGCGCCCGATCATGAATGGACGCGCTTGAAACCGCCCTGTACCCGGCGAGCGCCACAATCCGGCTTGCTCGACACGCCCGCCGTCCCGCCTACGCAACCCACGGAGATCATCCATGACCATCAAAGTCGCCATCAACGGCTATGGCCGCATCGGCCGCAACATCCTTCGCGCCCACTATGAAGGCGGCAAGAAGCATGACATCCAGATCGTCGCGATCAACGACCTCGGCAAGCCCGAGACCAATGCGCACCTGACCAAGTACGACACTGCGCACGGGCCCTTCCCCGGCACCGTGTCCGTCGACGGCGACAACCTGGTCGTCAATGGCGACAAGATTCGCGTGCTGGCGGTGCGCAACCCCGCCGAGCTGCCGTGGAAGGACCTCGGCGTCGACGTGGTGATGGAGTGCACGGGCCTGTTCACCACCAAGGAAAAGGCCTCGGCGCACATCACCGCCGGCGCCAAGAAGGTGATCATCTCGGCGCCCGGCGGCAAGGACGTCGACGCCACCATTGTCTACGGCGTCAACCACGGCAAGCTCAAGGCGAGCGACACCGTCATCTCCAACGCGTCGTGCACGACCAACTGCCTGGCGCCGCTGGTCAAGCCGCTGAACGACAAGCTGGGCGTCGAGTCGGGCCTGATGACGACCATCCACGCCTACACCAACGATCAGGTGCTGACCGACGTCTACCACGAGGACCTGCGCCGGGCGCGCTCGGCCACGATGTCGATGATCCCGACCAAGACCGGCGCGGCCGCCGCCGTGGGCCTCGTGCTGCCCGAACTCAACGGCAAGCTCGACGGTTTCGCGATGCGCGTGCCGACGATCAACGTCTCGGTCGTCGACCTGTGCTTCGTCTCGAAGAAGGCGACGAGCGTCGATGAGGTCAACGCGATCCTGAAGGCGGCGAGCGAAGCCGAGCTGAAGGGCATTCTCGGCGTGAACACCGCGCCGCTGGTGTCGGTCGACTTCAATCACAACCCGCTGTCCAGCGTGTTCGATTCGACGCAGACCCGCGTGTCGAGCGACGGCAAGCTGGTCAAGGTGCTCAGCTGGTACGACAACGAGTGGGGCTTCAGCAACCGCATGCTGGACACGACCATCGCACTGATGGCGGCGAAGTAGACCGCCCCTGTCCATGCGCCGCCTGCGGGCGGCTCCCTGCGCGGCTCCTTCGGGAGCCGCGCTCGTTTGCGGGGCTGGCTCCCGCGTGATTCATGGCACGCCGCGCGGCCGCGCAACACTCGTTTACCAGGGCTTCAGGCTTCGGGATTCCCCTTGCTCGCGGGGCCCCCCTACACTGCCGCCTTGTCGCTGCGTCGGCCCGAAAGGGCAGCGGCGCGTTTACTGCTTTCGGTCCGCTTCTTGGGGCCCATCACGCCGGAGACTTCATGCGCCATCACTTGCTGACCCTTGCCGCTGTCGGCGCCTTGCTGGCCCCGTTGACGCTACACGCGCCCGAGGCCCTGGCCGCCACGCCAGCCGTCGGGGTTGCGAGCGAATCGACGGCGCGGGTGATCGTCAAGTTCAAGACCAACGCGTCCGTGCTGCGCCGCCAGGCGCAGTCTGCCGCCGGACCCGCCGCGGCGGCGCAGGTGCTTGCCGACCGCGCGCAGTCGCTGGGACAGCGCACCGGGCTCGCATTGAAAAGCGGGGCGGCAGTCTCCGACCGCATGCAGGTGGTGTTCGCCAAGGGCATGAGTTCTGCGCAGCTGGCGTCCCGCCTTGCGAAGGAGGCGGATGTCGAATACGCGGTGGTGGACCAGCGCCGGCGCCGCTTCGCAGTGCCGAACGACCCGCTCTACGGGGCGGTGGCCGGTAGCGGGCCCGCGTCGGGGCAGTGGTATCTGAAGCCGCCGAGCGTCGCCACGCCGTCGGGCATCGACGCCGAGGGCGCGTGGGACATCACCACCGGCACCAGCAGCGTCGTCGTGGCGGTGCTCGACACGGGGGTGCGCTTCGATCACCCCGACCTCGTCGGCAAGCTGCATGCAGGCTACGACTTCATCAGCGACGTGCCGACGGCCAACGACGGCAACGGCCGCGATGCCGATGCGTCGGACCCCGGCGATTGGGTCACGCAGGCAGAAGTCGACCAGCCCGGCGGCGCGTTCGAGGACTGTGAGGTCGAGGACAGCTCCTGGCACGGCACGCAGGTGGCCGGCATCGTGGGCGCCGCCACGAACAACGGCATCGGCATGGCTTCGGTGGGGCGCAATGTGATGGTGCTGCCGGTGCGGGTGCTCGGCAAGTGCGGCGGGTTCGATTCGGACATCATCGCCGGTATGCGGTGGGCCGCCGGGCTCACCGTCAGTGGGATCCCAGACAATCCGAACCCGGCGCGGGTGATCAACATGAGCCTCGGCGGCGACGGTCTCTGCGACGCGTCCAACGGCTACCGCGACGCCGTAGCCGCCCTGGCAGCAGAAGGTGCGCTGGTGGTGGCCTCCGCAGGCAACAGCGCCGGCCATGCGGTCGCCCTTCCGGCGAACTGCGCCGGTGCCGTTGGCGTCGGCGGCTTGCGGCACGTGGGCGCCAAGGTGGGATTCTCCGACCTCGGCCCGCAGATCACCGTCAGCGCCCCCGGCGGCAACTGCGTCAATATCGGCTTGAATGACGCGTGCCTGTTCCCCATCCTGACGACCAGCAACGCGGGCGTCACCGCGCCGGTCGCCGGCGGCATTTATACGGACAGCTACAACATCTCGGTAGGAACCAGCTTCTCGGCACCGCTGGTGGCCGGCACGGCAGCCTTGATGTTCTCCGCCAATCCTGCATTGACTCCCAAGAATGTCGAGCTGCTGCTGGCCTCCACCGCGCGGCCTTTCCCGACCACCGGCGGTGACAACGGCGACGGTACGCCGGTGCTCGAGTGCACCGCACCGCAGTTCGACGGTGGCTCGGCCGCGGTCGACCAGCTGCAGTGCTATTGCTCCACGGGAACGTGCGGCGGCGGCATGCTGGACGCGCGTGCCGCCGTGCAGGCCGCGAGCACCGGGGTTGCGGCTGGTGTTCGGGCCCGGATCGACATCAGCCCACAGCAGCCCGTCGCGCTGCAGTCGGTCCAGCTGCGCGGTGGCAATTCGGTCCTCGCCGCGGGACGAAGTATTGCGACCTACCAATGGGCACTGGTTGACGGCGGCGGCATCGTCAGCAGCATCTCGAATGCCACTGCCGCGGTCGCGACCGTGGTGCCCACGGCGGCTGGCCGGTTCAAGGTTCGCCTGACCGTTGTCGACAGTGCCAACGCGATGTCGACGGCCGATCTGACGATGGTGGTCAACCCCGACCCCACGCCGCCGGCACCACCGCCGCCGCCACCGTCTACCGGCGGCGGCGGAGGCGGTGCCCTCGGCTTCGAGTGGCTGGCGATGCTGGCCGCCGCCGTGTGGACCTTGCGCCGATCGGGCCGCGCCGCGGCGTGAGTTCGTTCAGTTCTGCTTGGCGCAGGGCACGAAGCCGCGGCCCAGGGCGTCGAGCCTGAGCGCCGTCACTTTCTGCGCCAGCTCCGGGTCGGCGCGCTCGACGCGCAGCACGTGCAGCGTTGCCGGCTGCGCCAGCGCGAGCACCCGCCCGCCCTGCACGCCACGCTGCGTCAGCCGGGCCAGCGCCGCATCGGCGGCGTCGCGTTCGGTGTAGCGGCCGAGAAGCAGCCCCGGCTCCAGCTCGGACGCGTTGCGCATCGGCTCGAACGGCACCCGGACGCGCGCCAGCTCCTGCTCCTTGCGCTGCAGCGCGTCGGGGTTCGTGTAGCGCCCCATGTAGAGGATCCAGCGCGCGGGCTGCTCGACGCTCTGTCGCGTCCAGGTGCCGCTCGGCAGCGTGCTCGACACGGCGGCCTCGGCGGCGGCGATGCCCTCGGCGTCGAAGGGCCCGGCCTGCAGGCACGCGAGCTGGCCTTCGGCGGCGCTGGCGGCGGCCGCGACCGCCTGCGGCGTCAACACGCGCAAGGACTCCGGCCGCACCTGGCGCGAGAGCCGCTCCGGTTCCCGGTCGCCGCTGGCGCGCAACCCGCTGACCTCGTCGAGCCAGCCTTGCGACCAGGCGAAGAACAGCAGGTTTGCGAGCAGCAGCAGCCCGACCAGTGCTCTCACGATGCGGCGTCCCCGGCGGGATGCAGCCGCACGCTGACCTCGCCGCTGGTGACTTCCTTGATGCCCTCGGGCGTCTTCACCAGCAGCCCGCCGTTGTCGGACAGGCCCACGGCGACGCCTTCCGGCACGTCGGGGTGCGTGGTGCGCACCGCGCGGTCGCGCAGCATGTCGCGCCGCGCATAGGCGGCGGCAAAGGCTGGGAAACCCTCGAGTTCGAAACGGCGCAAGGCGTCGACCAGCGGCCGGGCGATGCGCTGCAGCACCTGGGGCGCGGTGGCCTGCGGATCGATTTCCTGCACGCAGGCGTAGCCGCTCGCCGCCTCGCTGGGCGACATCGGCTGCACGTTGATGCCGATGCCGATCACCGCCAGCCGGCGGTTGGCCGCGGCCACCGTCTCGATCAGGATGCCGCCCATCTTTCGGCCGCCGCCCTCGCCGTCGAGCAGCCAGAGGTCGTTGGGCCACTTGACTCCCACGAGGGGTCGCGCTTGCGGCTGCAGCGGGTCGAGCGCTTCAGCGAGCGCCACGCCGACGGCGAGCGACAGGCCGGCCCAATCGCGCGGCGCCAAAGGCAGCGCGAGCGAGAAGGTCAGCGACGCGCCCGGTGCCGCCTGCCACACCCGGCCCTGGCGGCCGCGGCCGTGCGTCTGGTGTTCGGCCACCAGCAGGCAGGGCTGCAGGTCGGCCGCGCGGCGCCCGAACGCGCTGCTCTCGACGCTGCGGCGCACCTGCGCGAACTCGCCGTCATCGGACGGCGGCGCCACGATGCGCGCGCGCTCGAGCAGCGCACTGTTGGTCGATGCGATGCGCGCCACGACTTCGACGCTCAGGCCCGGCAGCTGGGGCGTCAACTGCTCCCACAGGGCCTCGGCGCCCCAACGCAGCGGGTGGTCAGGCATGGGTCCGGGTTATCGCTTGGGGGCCAGCATGGTGCCGCGGCACTTCTTGCTCCCGCAGCGGCACTCGTACTCTTTCTTCAGCTTCGGCGTGTAGCGATCGTCAATGATGAGACCGTAGTCGTAGAAGAGCTCCTCGCCCGGCTTGAGCGCACGCAAGGACTTGATGAAGACGCGACCGTCGACTTCGTCGGCCTCGCAGTTGGGCTCGCAGGCGTGATTGATCCAGCGCGCCGCGTTGCCGCCGTGCTTGGCATCGATGACGTTCTTGTCGTCGATGTGGAAGTAGAAGGTATGGTTCGGGTCCTTGGGGTCGTGCGGGTGGCGCCGCAGCGCCTCGGGCCAGCTGATGACCTCGCCCTTGTATTCGATGATGACTTCGCCCTTGGGAATCGGCGCCACCGCGAACACGCCCTTGCCGTGAACCCCGGAGCGCCGGACCTGGATGCGCCTGCCACTGGCGGCGGCAGGTTGCGAACGGGGGGTCTTGGCGGCACCGGCTTGCGTCATCGACTTCTTTGGGTACATTGAATTTGTGGGCGCGCGCGCGTGTACGTGCGTGCGCGAGAAGCCCGGATTGTATTGATGCATTGGCGCCGCCGGCACCGGCGGCGCAGAAAGTCACATGAGCAAAACACTCGTTATCGCCGAGAAGCCCTCTGTTGCGCAGGACATCGTGCGTGCGTTGACGCCGGTCGCCGGCAAGTTCGAGAAGGCTGCCGAGTACTTCGAGAACGACCAGTACGTCGTCACCTCGGCGGTCGGCCACTTGGTGGAGATCAAGGCGCCGGAGGAGTTCGACGTGAAGCGAGGCAAGTGGAGCTTCGCGCACCTGCCCGTGATCCCGCCGCACTTCGACCTCGCGCCGATCGACAAGGCGAAGACGCGGCTGAACGCCGTGGTCAAACTCGTCAAGCGCAAGGACGTGACGCAGCTGATCAACGCTTGCGACGCAGGCCGCGAAGGCGAGCTGATCTTTCGGCTGATCGTGCAATACGCCGGCGGCGCCAAGGCGCCGATCAACAAGCCGATCAGGCGGTTGTGGCTGCAGAGCATGACGCCGCAGGCGATCCGCGACGGCTTCGAGCAGCTGCGCAGCGACGAGGAGCTGCTCGGCCTGTCGGACGCGGCGCGCAGCCGCAGCGAGGCCGACTGGCTGGTGGGCATCAACGGCACCCGTGCGATGACGGCGTTCAACTCGCGCGACGGCGGCTTCTTTCTCACCACCGTCGGCCGCGTGCAGACGCCCACGCTGTCGATCGTCGTCGAGCGCGAGGAGAAGATCCGCAAGCACGTCGCGCGCGACTACTGGGAGATCAAGGCCACGTTCGACGCCGAGGCCGGCCAGTACGAGGGCAAGTGGTTCGACCCGAAGTGGAAGAAGAACCCCGACGACGCCGAGCTGCGCGCCGACCGGCTGTGGAACGAAGCCGACGCGCAGGCCATCGCGCAGGCCTGCCGCGGCCAGGCTGCCAGCGTCAGCGAAGAGGCCAAGCCGAGTTCGCAGAGCGCGCCGGCGCTGTACGACCTCACCAGCCTGCAGCGCGAAGCGAACTCGCGCTTCGGCTTCTCGGCCAAGGCCACGCTGTCGATCGCGCAGGCCCTGTATGAAAAGCACAAGGTGCTGACCTACCCGCGAACCGACAGCAAGTTCCTGCCCGAGGACTATGTGGCGGTGGTCAAGAAGACGATGCAGATGCTCGCCACTGAAGACATGCCGGGCCCGCTGCGGCCGCTGTCGGCGCATGCGAAGAAGGCGGTCGATGACGGTTACGTGAAGCCCAACAAGCGCATCTTCGACAACGCCAAGGTGTCGGACCACTTCGCGATCATCCCGACGCTGCAGCCGCCGAAGAGCCTGACCGAGATCGAGGCCAAGCTCTACGACATGGTGGTCAAGCGTTTCCTCGCGGTCTTCTATCCACCCGCCGAGTTCATGGTCACGACGCGCATCTCGACGGTGCAGGTGGGCGCGCAAAGCCACAACTTCCAGACCAACGGCAAGGTGATGGTCAAGCCGGGCTGGCTCGCGGTCTATGGCCGCGAGGTGCAGGAGGCCGACGCCAACCTGGTGCCGGTGAAGGCGGGCGAGCTGGTGCGTGTCGAGCAGGTCGACGCAAACGCGCTGAAGACCAAGCCGCCGGCGCGCTACACCGAAGCGACGCTGCTGTCGGCGATGGAAGGCGCCGGCAAGCTGATCGACGACGACGAGCTGCGCGAGGCGATGCAGGAGAAGGGCCTGGGCACGCCGGCCACGCGCGCGGCCATCATCGAAGGCCTGCTGATGGAGAAGTACATGCACCGCGAAGGGCGTGAGCTGATCCCGACTGCCAAGGCCTTCCAGCTGATGACGCTGCTGCGCGGCCTTCAGGTCGAGGAGCTGACCAAGCCCGAGCTGACCGGCAACTGGGAGTTCCAGCTCGCCGAGATGGAGAAGGGCAAGCTCAGCCGCACGAAGTTCATGGACGAGATCGCCGCGATGACGCAGCGCATCGTCGCCAAGGCCAAGGAGTACGACCGCGACACGATTCCCGGCGACTACGCGACCTTGAAGACGCCGTGCCCGCAATGCGGCGGCGTCGTCAAGGAGAACTACCGCCGCTTCACCTGCAGCGGGAAATCCGGCGACAGCGAGGGCTGCGGTTTCAGCATCAGCAAGATCCCTGGCGGGCGCAGCTTCGAGCTCGACGAGGTCGAGCGCTTCCTCGCCGACAAGAAGATCGGCCCGCTGGAAGGCTTCCGCTCCAAGGCGGGCTGGCCCTTCACGGCCGAGCTGAAGCTCGCCTACGACGAGGAGATCAAGAACTGGAAGCTCGAATTCGACTTCGGCGAAGACGCCAAGAAGGAAGGCGAATCGGGCGAGCCGGTCGATTTCTCGGGCCAGCAAAGCCTTGGCGCCTGCCCGAAGTGCAAGGGCCATGTCTACGAACACGGCACCTCGTACGTCTGCGAGCACAGCGTGGGCGCGCATGTCACCTGCGACTTCAAGAGCGGCAAGATCATCCTGCAGCAGCCCGTGCCGCGCGAGCAGATGACCAAGCTGCTCGCCGAGGGCAAGACCGAGCTGCTGGAGAACTTCGTCTCCAACAAGACGCGGCGCAAATTCAAGGCGCGACTGGCCTACGACAAGAAGGAAGGCAAGGTGAACTTCGAGTTCGAGCCGCGCGCGGCGAAGGTGCCGGCGAAGAAGGCGGCAGCGAAGAAGGCAGCCTGATGCGTCAAAGTCGCCGGTGCGTGAGCGCCGGCAACTGGGCACGCACCGAGGCGATGCGTGCCGCATCGATCTCGGCCACCACGACACCCTCACCCTCGGGCAGCACCCCCAGCACCTCGCCCCACGGGTCGACGATCATGCTGTGGCCCCAGGTGCGCCGCCCGGTCTCGTGCCGCCCGCCCTGCGCCGGCGCGATGACATAACACTGGTTCTCGACCGCGCGGGCGCGCAGCAGCAGCTCCCAGTGCGCCTGGCCGGTGGGGTAGGTGAAGGCCGCGGGAACGGCAAGCAAATCGCATGGCCGCTCGCCGGAAAACGTGAGCCGCCGGTACAGCTCCGGAAAGCGCAGGTCGTAGCAGATGCTCAGGCCCACCCGCAACCCGTCGGCGTCGAAGGCCACCGGCGTCTCGCCTGCTTGCAGCACGGCACCTTCGTCGTGGCGCTCGCGGCCGTTGTCGTAGCAGAACAGATGCATCTTGTCGTAGCGCGCGACCGCCCGGCCGTCGGGCGCGAACACGCAGCTCGAGTTGAGCACCCGATCCGCGGTGTCGCAGCGGATCGGCACGGTGCCGCCGATCAGCCACATGCGGTGCTCGCGCGCCATGTCCGACAGCGCCTGCTGGATCGGCCCGGCGCCCGGCGCCTCGGCGATCGCGAGCTTGTCGCGCGGGTCGGCGGCCATGAAGCAGAAGTACTCCGGCAGGCCGGCGAGCTGCGCGCCGGCGGCGGCGGCTTCGGCGATCAGGCGGCGAGCGGTGTCGAGATTGCGCTCGACGCTCGGCGTCGAGACCATTTGCAGCGCGGCGATCTTCATGCGCACATCATCACCGCTTTGTGGCGTCGGCGGCTGGGCCCGGCCCCATGTCCGGGATCGCGTCCCCGAGTTTGCGCTGCACCCGTTCGACCTTGGGGTCGCTCCACGGCCCGGTGACGTGGAACTCGCGCGTGCCGGCCTGCGTGAGCGGCTTGCGCAGGAAGATCTGCGCGACGAACGTGCCCAGACCGATGGCGGGGTTGATCGCGGCATACGCGAGCGACGCCGTGCCGGCATTGATCTCCGGCACGACGATCACGCGCAGATCCTGCGTCTCGCGCTGGATGTCGGCGCTGCCCTCCATCAGCACGGCCGCCTGCACGCCGCGCATGCGCAGGTTGTTGGTGTGCGCCACGCCTTCGTCGATGCGCAGGTCGCCGGTGATGTTGTCGAAGGCGAAACCTTCCTGGAACAGGTCGCGGAAGTCCAGCACCAGCCGGCGCGGCAGCGACTGCAGGCTCAGCACGCTCAACAGGCGCGCCGCGCCCGGCTGCACCTTCAGGAATTGCCCCGAGTCGATCGCGATGTTGACCTGCCCGGTGAGCGTCGGGTAGTCCAATGCGAGCGGCGAGCCGAGCCACGACACCTCGCCCGCCAGGCTGCCCTTGCCGCCGCGCACGGCCTTGGGCGTGCCCAGACGATCGAGCAGGGCGCCGCTGTCGGCGATGTCGAGCTTGAAGTTGAGCGCCGCGCGCCGGCGACCGCCGGGGCCGGTCGGCGCCCACTGCCCGTTGGCAACGAGCTTCGCTTCGGGCGTGGTCATCGCGAGCCGCGTGAGCCGCCATTCGCGCGCGGTGTCGCGCCCTTCGCCCATCGCGCGGTTGACCGCCTCGATCTCGACGCGGCCGAGCTTCTTGCCGCGCAGCTCGAACTCCTCCACGACGATGTCCAGCGCCGGCACGCTGGCGGTAGGCGGATCGAGCAGGCTCTCGACCGTTTCGGTTTCGCTCTTCGGAATCGACAGGCGCGACAGCCGCGCATGCACCCGCCCTGCGCCGCGGCGGCCCGGCCGGTACTCGACATAGCCGTTGAGCTGCTCGGCGTCGAGGTTGGCACGCCACAGGCGGTCCTCCTTCGAGATGCCGGCGACGACGTTGTTCAGCCGGCGCGACGAGACGATCACTTCGCGCGCACGCAGCGCCAGCGTCGTCGGTGCATGGCCGCCGAAGCCGCTGTCGGCCGATTCCGCGCCGACATCGGGCGCGCCCGGGGGAGTCGGCGGCCCGGCGAGCTTGTCGGCGACCGCCTCCCAGGCGTCGACATCGAGCGTGGCGAGGTTGATGTTGGCCGCCACGCCGGCCGCCGGCGCCGGCAGGCTGTCGAGCACGCCGATGCCGCCGCGCAGCACCTGCGGCTGCTGGCCCGACAGCTCACGCACGTAGTGCGCCTGCACCACGTTGCCGAGTTCGAGGCGCAGCGTGTCGCGCGCCGCCTGCCCGGCCGCCAGCGACTCGGGCACCACGGCGTTCTGGAAGCGCAGCGCGAGCGGCGTCTCGGCGGCCTTGCGCAGCGGTGCCGGCAGGTTGGAGCCCATGCCGACGAGGTTGCTCGTGATGCCGAGTTCGGTGTGGCCGCGCACGATGCCCAGCGCCACGCGCACGCTGGCCTGCCCGGTCAACGAGCCGGCCAGCCGCGACAGCGTGCCGAGCTCGGGCGCGCGCCTCAGGCCATCGGCGGTGACCACACCCTGTCCGTTGAAGCGCAGCGTGCCGTCGGCCTGCGTGCCCCCGTCGAAACGCGTCTCGCCGCCCAGCACGCGTGCGCTCGCGCCGGCGATGCTGAATCCCTTGTGCGTGAAGTCCACGCGCCCGCGCGCTGCGCCGAGCAAGGGCGTGTCCGGGCTCAGCCGCAGGTCGTTGCCGGCCAGCGCCACGCTGCCCTTCACGCTCGCGGTGCTCGCGTCATGGAGCGGGATCGTCAGGCCGAGCTTCAGTTCGGCGATGCCGCCGCCATTGGCGCGAGCGAGCGCCTGGCCGGTCCAGCGCCCGACCGGCGAGCTGTTGACGAAGCGCAGCATGTCCTGCAGCGGGCCGCGCCCCTGGCCGTCCATCGTCAGCACCGCGCGTTCGGCCAGGTTGCGGATGCCGCCGTTCACGTGGTTCAGCTCGACGCCGAAGATGCGCGCCTGCGCGTTGCGGATCTCCATCGACGCGCGGTCGAAGATCAGCTCGCCGCGGACCTGGCTGAACGCCGGCCAAGGCGACTCGAACGCCGCATGCTCGCCGCTCGCCGGCATGCTGGGCACATAGGCGAGGTTGAGGTCGTCCACCATCGCCGCGATGCGGAACTCGCCGTCCTTCGGGTTGCGCACGCGGTGGAACGGGAAGTCCCAGATGTCGCCCCTGACACGGAAACTCATGTCGTTGACGCTGCCGCTGCGCACCGCGTGGGCGACATAGCGCCGGGTGTTCTCGGGGATGCCCGTGGGCAGGTAGCGCGCAACACGCACCGCCAGGCCGCGTGCGATGCGGCCGTTCAACTCGATCTGGCCCGGGTAGCGGCCGCCGCGCGCAAAGCCGCTGCCGTCGCCGGTCGACCACTGGCCCGACAGCTGCCCTTCCAGGTCGGCGTTGACGAAGTGGCCGTCCTTCACCTGCAGCGTCACCTTGGACGCGCGACCAAGAGTTTTCGAGGGCTCGACGCGCCACTGCAGCGCCGCGCTCATGCGTTGCAGTTCGAGCAGCGGCTCGTCGAACACGCCCGGGAACTCCAGCCCGCCGTCGACGACGCTCAGCTTGGCGTCGCCACCCTTCTCGCTCGCATTCAAGGCGATGGTCGCATTGCGCAGCCCGGGCCGGCCGGCCGCGTGGGGTTGCGCCGCCGGCTTGGCGGCGAGCGACAGGCCGCTCAGCAGGCCCTTGACCTGGTAGGTGCCCGGCGCGTCGACGGGGCCGCTCCAGCGTCCGCTCAGGTCAGTCACGACGCCCTGCGGCTGCAGTTCGGCAAGCAGCTTGCGCACCGCCTCGCCCAGCGGCACCCGCGAGGCGATCTGGGCCATCAGGGCCAGGTCGAGCCGCTGCGCGCTGAAGTTGCCGCCGCCCGCCGCTTCGCCCTCGCGCTGCAGCCAGTGCAGCGCGATGTCGCTGCGCGGCCAGCGGATGCCGTCGCCGGTCAGAAAGCCAAACTGCTGCGCCGCCAGGCTGAAGCCGTCGTCGTGGCGTTGCGCGCTGAGGCGGCCCTCGATCTGCGCCAGTTCGAGCGGCTCGACGTCACTCGCGAGCCGCAGCGTCACTTCGCGCAGGGCCAGGTCGACGGCCGCGCCGCGCGGCCGGCCGTCGCGCACGTCGACCCAGGCGCGCAGCGCGCCATCGCCCTCGCTCAGCTCGAAGGGCAGCGCCACGTGCAGCCGCAGCTGGCGCACGTCGGCGCGCGGCAGCTCGGCGTAGAGCAGGCCGTTCCAGCGCTTCCAGTCGCCGCTGTCGGTCAGCAGCGGCTGCGTGAATCGCCCGCGCAGCGAGAAGCGATCGCCCCACTCGGCGGGCGGCGTCGCGTCCAGCCGCATCTCGTGGCTGCGCAGCCCGTTGCGCACCACCAGCTGCACGTCGGCGAGCGACAGCGGCGGCGCGGCGTGGCGCTCGTCCGTCCAGCGCAGCGAACCGCCGCGGATCACGAATTCGGGCTGCTTGAAGAACCAGTTCGCCGCCGCGTTGTCGCCCCCCGCGCTGCCGCCGAACTCGAGGCCGGCGACGAACACGCGGCCCTGCGGATCGCGCCTCACTTCGAGGTGGGCGCCGTCGACGAAGAGCTGCTCGAAGCGAAGCTCCAGGGCCAGCAGCGAGCGTGGCGACAAGGCGGCCACCACGCGCGGCAGCGCCAGCGCGGGCCGCGATTGCTGGTCCAGCAGCACGACATCCTTCAGGTCGAGCGTCGGCATCCAGCCGCTGGAGGTGACGCTGATGTTGCCAATTCGCACCGGAACGCCGAGCGCGCTGGCGGCGCGCTGCTCGATCTGCGGTCGCCACTGCTCTATGTGCGGCAGAATCCCCCAATGCAGTGTCAGCCAGGCGACAAGCAATATGCTCCACGCCGCGATGACCAGCACCGCCACACCACGCGCCAGCCAGCGCAAACGTGCCGCCACTGCAGCACGCCGGGAACGTGGGGCGGATGCAGCGGCAGTGACAGACGCAACGATGGACATGAACGAGTTGGGAAGCCGGCGATCGGCGGGACAGTGTGGTGCGCTTGACCGTGCAGGGCTCGGCGTTCCCCTGGCTCTTCTGGCTGCTTCCCCTGCAGCGTCCGGTGCGGCGGCAATCTAGCACAGACCCCGCGACAGTCCCATGGGTTCCCTGCCTGACCTCCCGCTGCCCGAGCCCGCCGACGTGACGGCGGCGCTGCCGGTGGCCCCGGCCGAGCACAGCCGCTTCGTGCAACGCATCCGCCGGCGCTACGCGCAGGAGCTGCCGCTGCTGCCGCCTGGCCTGCCGCGGCGCGACGCGATCACGGCGCTCGTCGCGCAATTGCGCGATGGCGGCCGGCCTTTGGCCAGCGCCTTGCGCGTGGCGCGCCAGCTGGTGCTCGAGCGCCTGGCGGTGCTCGACATCGAACACGGCGCGGCGATGGAGGACGTGACGCTCGCGATGACCGAGCTGGCCGAAGCCACGCTCGACCTCGCGCTGACGCACTCGCGCGGCGAACTCGATGCGCGCTACGGCGCGCCGCTCACCGAGTCAGGCCAGCCGATCGACTTCTGGGTCGTCGGCATGGGCAAGCTCGGCGCGCGCGAACTCAACGTCTCGTCGGACATCGACCTCATCTACGTCTACGAAGAGCAGGGCGAGACGCACGGACCGCAGAAGGTCAGCGCGCACGAGTACTTCTCGCAGCTCGCGCGCGAGCTCTACACGCTGATCGGCGACACCACCGAGGACGGCTTCGTCTTCCGCGTCGACCTGGCGCTGCGGCCGAACGGCAACTCCGGCCCGCCGGTGGTGAGCCTCGCTATGCTGGAGGAGTACCTGCAGGTGCAAGGCCGCGAGTGGGAGCGATTCGCCTGGCTCAAGAGCCGCGTCGTGGCGCCGCTCGAGAGTGTTCGCAGCGGCCGGGCGCTGGCCATGCGCTCGATGGTTACCGCCTTCGTCTACCGGCGCTACCTCGACTACGGCGTGTTCGAAGGCCTGCGCCAGCTGCACCGCAAGGTGCGCGACGAGGCGCAACGCCGCGCCGCCGGCCGGCCCGAGCGCGCCAACGACGTCAAGCTGTCGCGCGGCGGCATCCGCGAGATCGAGTTCATCGTGCAGCTGCTGCTGGTGGTGCGCGGTGGGCAGTTCCCGGAAATCCGCACGCGCTCGACCTTGAAGGCGCTCGACAAGCTCGCCGCCGGCGGGCTCATGCGCCCCGACAGCGCGCGCCGCCTGGCCGAGGCCTACACCTTCTTGCGCCGCGTCGAACACCGGATCCAGTACCTCGACGACCAGCAGACGCACCTGCTGCCCACTGCCGATGCCGACCTCGGCTGGATCGCCCGCAGCATGGGCTTCGCGTGCAACGCCGATGCCTGCGAACTGCTCGACCGGCTGTGCGAGACACGCGAGGTCGTCGCCACCGAGTTCGATGCCCTGCTGCACGACGGTCAGCCGCCGGCCAACGGCAGCGGCAACGGCGGCTGCCGCGGCTGCGGGCAGGTGCCGCAACCGGTGGACAGCGAGGCCTTCATCGAGCGGTTGCCGCCCACGCTCGGCGAGCGCGTGCGAGCCTGGAGCCAGCAGCCGCGTGTGCAGACGCTGCGCGACGACAGCAAGCTGCGCCTGGCCAAGCTGATCGGGCGCGCCGCCCACGCGGTGCAGGAAGGCCGCTGCACCAGCGACGCGTCCATCCGCTTCGTCGACTGGCTGGAGCCGCTGCTGCGACGCGAGAGCTACCTCGCGCTGCTGGTCGAGCGGCCCGAGGTGCACAACCGCCTGCTGCGCCTGCTCGGGCTGGCGCGCTGGCCGATGCGCTACCTGATGCTGCACCCGGGGGTCATCGACGAGCTGGCCGACGAGCGCCTGCTGCACAGCCGCTTCGACGCCGCCGAGTACATCGCCGACCTCGAGGCGCGCCACAAGGCCTGGCAACGCTCCGGCGAGGCCGACGAGGAGTCGGTGCTCGACACGCTGCGCCGCGCCCATCACGCCGAGGTGTTCCGCACGCTGGTGCGCGACGTCGAGGGCCACATCACCGTCGAGCAGGTTGCCGACGACCTCTCCGCGCTGGCCGACGCGACGCTCGACTGCGCGCTGCGCTGGTCGTGGCTGCATCTGAAGCAGCACCACCGCGAGGTGCCGCGTTTCGCCGTCATCGCCTACGGCAAACTCGGCGGCAAGGAGCTCGGCTACGGCAGCGACCTCGACGTCGTCTTTCTCTACGACGACGACGACGACCGCTCGCCCGAGGTCTACGGCGCCTTCGTGCGCAAGCTGATCAGCTGGCTGACGCTGCGCACGGCGGCCGGCGAGCTGTTCGACATCGACACCGCGTTGAGGCCGAACGGCAACTCCGGGCTGCTCGTCGCGTCGGTGCAGAGCTACGAGCGCTACCAGACCGGCCGCGGCAGCAACACCGCGTGGACCTGGGAGCACCAGGCGCTGACACGCGCGCGCTTTTGCGCCGGGCTGCCCGAGATCGGGCCGCGCTTCGAGGCGGTGCGGCGCGCGGTGCTCGCCGCACCACGCGATGTCGACGCGCTGCGCCGCGAGGTGCAGGCGATGCGCGAGAAGGTGCGCTCCGCGCGACCGGTCAAGGGCGGGCTCTTCGACGTCAAGCACAGCGAAGGCGGCATGATGGACGTCGAGTTCGCGGTGCAGTTTCTCGTGCTCGCGCACAGCGCGGCGCACCCGCAGCTGATGGACAACGTCGGCAACATCGCCTTGCTGCAGCGCGCCGAGGCCTGCGCCTTGCTGCCGATCGGCGTCGGCATCGCGGCGGCCGACGCCTACCGCGAGCTGCGGCGCGCGCAGCACCGGGCGCGCCTGGACGAGCAGCCGACGCAGCTGCCGCCCGAGACGATGGCGGCGCAGCGCGATGCCGTCGTGGCGCTGTGGCGGGCGGTGTTTGGCTGAACGCGAGCAGCGCGCCGGCGCCGCAGGCTGGCTCGTGTTCGCGGCGCTGCTTGCCGCCGGTGCGCTGCTCGCGTGGCCCGCGCCGCGCGATGCGCTCGACTGGCAGCCGGCACTCGCCCTGCGCGAACCCTGGCGGGCCTTCAGCGCCGTCTTCGTTCACTACAGCGCGCTGCACCTGGCGGCCAACCTGGCCGGCGCGCTGCTGGTGGGGGCGCTGGGCCACGCCGCGCGCCTGCCGACGCCGAGCGTCATCGCTTGGCTCGCGGCCTGGCCGCTGACGCAGTTGGGCCTGCTGCTGCAGCCCGAACTGCTGCACTACGGCGGCTTGTCGGGTCTGCTGCATGCAGGCGTGGCGGTCGCCGGCGTGCACCTCGTGTGGCGCGGTGCGGGCGGCCGGCGCCGCGTCGGGCTGGCGCTGCTCGCCGGCCTCGCGATCAAGGTGGTGGGCGAAGCGCCCTGGGCCGGCGCTCTGCGCCATCCGGGTGGCTGGGACATCGCGGTCGCGCCGTTCGCGCATGCGAGCGGTGCGCTGGCGGGTCTGCTGTGCGCGCTGATCGCCGGGGGACTGGCGGCGCGCCGCCTACCATCGGCCGCATGACCGCACGCAAGACGCACCTCGACAGCCTCGCCATCACCTGCCTCGTCGGCTGCTGCCTGTTGTGGGGCTTGAACCAGGTGGCGGCCAAGGCTGCGATGCCCGAGGTGCCCGCGCTGCAGCAGGCGGCGGCGCGCTCGATCGGCGGCGCTCTGCTGGTGTGGGCCTGGGCGGCGCTGCGCGGCATCCGCCTGTTCGAGGCCGACGGCAGCGGTCGCGGCGGGCTGCTGGCCGGTGCGCTCTTCGCGGCCGAGTTCGGCTGCATCTTCCTCGGCCTGCAGTTCACCAGCGCGTCGCGCATGGCGGTGTTCATCTACCTGTCGCCGTTCGTCGTCGCGCTCGGCATGCCTTTCATCGCCCGCGCGGAGCGTCTCGCGCCGCTGCAGATGGCGGGCCTGGTGGCCGCGTTCGCCGGCGTCGCCTGGGCGTTCGCCGAGGGTTTCACGCAGCCGGCGGTGGGCAAGGACCAATGGATCGGCGACGCGCTCGGCGTGACCGCAGGTGTGCTGTGGGGCGCGACGACGCTCGCGATCCGCGGCAGCCGGCTGGGCAGCGTTGGCGCCGAGAAGACGCTGCTGTACCAGCTCGCGATCTCCGGCGTGCTGCTGGGCGCGGCGGCACTCGCCAGCGGCAAGCCGCTGCCCTCGACGCTGTCGCTGCTCGCGTGGTCCTCGCTCGGCTTCCAGGTGGTCATCGTCACCTTCGCGAGCTACCTGCTCTGGTTCTGGCTGATGCGCCACTACCCGGCGACGCGGCTCGCATCGTTCACGCTGCTCACGCCGGTATTCGGGCTGTTGATGGGCGCGCTGCTGCTCGGCGAGCCGATCACGCTGCGGCTGGTGGTCGCGCTGCTCGCGGTGGCGGCCGGCATCGTGCTCGTCAACCGGCCAGCGAGGTCCTGAACTCGGTTGCGCTTGTCGCTTGTGCGTCAGCACCGCGGCCTGCCCGCCGCATAGACTCGGCGGACACGTTTGCAGGAGACCTCCGATGATCACGCTGTGCGGCTTTTCGGTATCGAACTACTACAGCAAGGTGAAGATGGTGCTGCTCGAAAAGGGCATCCCCTTCGCCGAAGAAGCGGTCAAGACCGGCAGCAAGGACGACGCCGTGCTGTCGTGCTCGCCGCTGGGCAAGGTGCCCTTCATCCGCACCGAGCACGGTGCGATGTGCGAGAGCCAGGTGATCATCGACTACCTCGAAGTTGCCTACCCGAATCCGCCGCTGGTGCCGGCGGATGCCTGGCAGGCGGCCAAGGTGCGCGAGCTGATCACCTTCATCGACCTGCACCTCGAACTCGTCGCGCGCGAGCTCTACCCGCAGGCGTTCTTCGGCGGCGAGAAGGACGAGGCGACCGCGGCGCGCGTGCGCAAGAAGCTGGAAAAGAACATCGCCGGCTTCAAGCGCCTCGCGAAGTTCTCGCCCTACATTGCAGGCGACCGCTTCACGATGGCCGACTGCGCGGCCTTCGTCAGCATTCCGCTCGTCGCGCTCGCCAGCAAGGTGGCCTGCGGTGAAGACCTGATCGCCGCCGCCGGCATCGACTGGAAGCCCTACAGCCGCCTGATCGGCGAGCGGCCGAGCGCGCAACGGGTGGTGGCCGACCGCAAGGCCGAGCAGGAGCGGGCAGCGGCCAAGGCGGGTTGAGCGGCGCGCCGGCGGGCGCCTTCGCGGCTCAGGCCGGCGAAGCGCCCGGCGCGGGGCCCTTGGCGGCCGCGGCCACCGAGGCCGTCACTTCCTTGCGGAAGCGGTTGAGTTCCTGCACGCTCGCGAAGCTGCGCTCCATCAGCAGGCTCATGTTGTGCAGGATGCGCTCGACCACCTTGCCTTCCCAGACCGCGTCGAACTGGATCTGCTTGTCGAGCCAGGCCTCCAGCCAGCTCGGGTCGGGCAGCCGGCTCTGGATGGTGTCGCGCGGGAACAGCTTTTCGTTCACGTGCAGGTTGGTCGGATGCAGCGCCTGGGCGGTGCGGCGTGCGCTCGCCATCAGCACGCCGACCTTGGCAAACGCCGCCTTGGCCTCGTCGCCGAACTTCTGCAGCGCGCGCTTCATGTAGCGCAGGTAGGCGCCGCCGTGGCGCGCCTCATCGCGCGCGAGGGTTTCGTAGATCGCCTTGATCACCGGCTCCGAGTGCCATTCGGCGGCACGACGGTACCAATGGTTGAGGCGGATCTCGCCGCAGAAGTGCAGCATCAGCGTTTCGAGCGCCGGCGCCGGGTCGAACTCGAAGCGCACCTCGTGCAATTCCTGCTCGGTGGGCACCAGGTCGGGCCGGAAGCGGCGCAGATACTCCATCAGCACCAGCGAGTGCTTCTGCTCTTCGAAGAACCACACGCTCATGAAAGCGGAGAAGTCGCTGTCGTCGCGGTTGTCGCGCAGGAACATCTCGGTGGCCGGCAGCGCCGCCCACTCGGTGATGGCGTTCATCTTGATCGTCTGCGCCTGTTCGTCGGACAGCAGGCTGGCGTCGAAACGGTCCCACGGAATGTCCTTGTCCATGGACCACCGCACGGCTTCGAGTTGTTTGAAAAGTTCGGGGTAAAGCATGGCGCGCCTTCAGAGTTGGCGCGATTTTAGTCATCGGTGATGACAAGTCACGCCGGGCGCGCCTTTGTCAAGCTTGCCGACGCGGGTTCGCACTCGCCCCACGCGCCATCCCGGTTCGTTGTCATTCCTTACACCTTCGCCGGTGCGCAGGGTGCGAATGGCGCGCGGCCACGGAACTCGACCTGGGGATTCGCATCGAAGAACGCGTAGGTCGATGCCGGATCTGATCCGAGGTGGTCGACCTCCCAGTTTTTGTGTTGCACAGCCTGCCGGCATCCCCGGCTGAAATCCCGGAGCGGTTCTCCTCCTCCCTCCTCCCTCCCTCCTTCGCTGCGGGGCGCTGTGCAGCCATCTTTCTTCCTTGATCCGCGTGTCACCTGCGTCCCCAGACGCACGGCCGGATCGTGCATGCCGAGGGCGCTGTAGGACAAGGCTGCACCCCGCTGTCGGGCCTCGCGAGGCCCGGTAGCCAAGCTCCCACCGCTGTCGTACTTTGTTGCGCAACCCGCGTTGCGCGCGCCCGGTCCAACCGGGATCACGACAACCAGGAGTTCCCATGTCCAAACGATCGACCCTTCGCCTTGGCGCACTCGCCGCCCTCACCGCCATGTCGGCCTTCGCTGCGCAGGCGATCGAAGCCACGCAATGGAATGCGCAGGACGACGCGCTTCAGGCGGCC
>CAJPFZ010000353.1 GCA_905339355.1 Burkholderiaceae bacterium | reverse complement strand
CGAGGCGGCTCAGACCGCCAGGCGCTTGCGGCCCTTGGCGCGGCGGGCGTTGATCACGGCACGGCCGCCGCGGGTCTTCATGCGAACGAGAAAACCGTGGGTGCGGGCGCGGCGGACTTTGGAGGCTTGGTAGGTGCGTTTCATGGTGGTTCCTGCGGATGCACGGGAGTGTTCGGCGCCGATGCGTGGTGGCCGTGGCCATTCGTGGCGTCTTCCGCCGTGGTACTGGACTCCCGAGACCGCACTTGAGCTGCGTCAGAGTGACTCGATGGCCGAGATGGCCTTCATGCCTGCCCTGCCGCAAAGCATGCGTGCCGCATTCGGGAAACCCACTATTACACCAAAAACCCCCTTCCAAGTCAAAGACTTGGACGGCGGCATGCGGCTTGGCGAGGGTCTTGACCTGCGCTTTGAAACTGTGGATAACCCCGCTTCGGCCGCGTCGAGGGACGTACAATCCGGCCGCTCCGAGAAGAGTTTTCCACAATATGAGCGCTGACCTCTGGCAGCGCGGCTGCGAGCGACTTGCCGCCGAACTGCCCGAACAACAATTCAATACCTGGATCCGTCCTCTGCCGGCCGCCGACGTGGCCGACGGCGGCGTGGGCGGCGCCGTGGTGACCGTGCGCGTGCCCAATCGCTTCAAGCTCGATTGGATCCGCAACCAGTACGCCGGCCGCATCGAGGCCGTGCTGACCGAACTCGCCGGCAAGCCGGTGCGGCTGGAGATCGCTCTCGCCCAGCGCGAGGCCGAGCGGCCCGCGGCTCCCGCGCCGTTGCAGGCGCTGGCCGGACTGGCCGGACGCCCGCCGAACGGCGTGCAGGGTTCGCCCATCGTCATGCCGGCGCCGACGGCCGCCGGCGCACGCGGCCTCGCCGGCAACCGGCTCAACAACAACCTCACCTTCGACACGCTGGTGCCGGGCCGCGCCAACCAGATGGCCCGCACCGCGGCACTTCACGTGGCGGGCGCCCCGGGGCAGATGTACAACCCGCTGTTCATCTACGGCGGCGTGGGCCTGGGCAAGACCCACCTGATCCATGCGGTGGGCAACGCGCTGCTGGCCGACAAGCCTGATGCGCGCATCCTCTACCTGCATGCCGAGCAGTTCATCACCGACGTGGTGAAGAACTACCAGCGCAAGACCTTCGACGAGCTGAAGGCCAAGTACCACTCGCTGGACCTGCTGCTGATCGACGACGTGCAGTTCTTTGCCGGCAAGGAGCGCACGCAGGAGGAGTTCTTCAACGCCTTCGAGGCGCTGCTCGCCAAGCGCGCGCACATCATCATGACCAGCGACACCTACCCCAAGGGGCTGGTGGACATCGACGAGCGCCTGACCTCGCGGTTCGACGCCGGCTTGACTGTGGCGATCGAGCCGCCCGAGCTCGAGATGCGCGTAGCGATCCTCATGCGCAAGGCCGAAGTCGAGGGCACCGTGATGCCCGAGGACGTGGCCTTCTTCGTCGCCAAGAACGTGCGGGCCAACGTGCGCGAACTCGAGGGCGCGCTGCGCAAGATCCTCGCTTACTCGCGCTTCAGCCACAAGGACATCAACATCGCGCTCGCCCGCGAGGCGCTCAAGGACTTGCTGTCGATCCAGAACCGCCAGGTCGGCGTCGAGAACATCCAGAAGACCTGCGCCGACTTCTACAAGATCAAGGTCGCCGACATGTACTCGAAGAAGCGCCCGGCGAGCATCGCGCGGCCGCGCCAGATCGCGATGTACCTCGCCAAGGAAATGACGCAGAAAAGCCTGCCCGAAATCGGTGAGCTGTTCGGTGGTCGCGACCACACGACGGTGCTGCACGCCGTGCGCAAGATCGCTGCCGAACGCACCAAGAACACCGAGCTCAACCAGCAGTTGCACGTGCTCGAACAAACTCTCAAAGGCTGAGCACACGAATGCCGCTGCCGTCAAGCAACAAGGCTGGGGACAACTTTTGAACAAGCCCTGGTCTGTCCACAGCCCGAGCCCGATCGAGAAAGTTATGGGTCGCGAGTCCCGCCTTTACTGCGTTCGCGCCCACAGGGTTCACCGGGACGTAAACGGTTGAGAGAAAAGGGGAAAATGGCGTTCTCCACAGAAGCCGTTGGTCCCTACTAGAACGACTAATTTGAGAGGTTGACATGATTGTCTTGAAGGCAGCGCAAGAAAAATTGTTGAACGCATTGCAGGCGGTCTCGGGAATCGTCGAGCGGCGTCACACCTTGCCCATCCTCGCCAACGTGCTGATCCGCAAGACCGGCCAGCAGATCGAGTTCACGACCTCGGACCTCGAGATCCAGGTGCGCACCGTGGCCGAGTTCGACGGCGACGCGGCCAACTTCGCGACCACCGTCGGCGCGCGCAAGCTCATCGACATCCTGCGTGCGCTGCCGAACGACCAGGCCGTCACGCTCAGCGCCAACCAGAACAAGCTCACGCTGCAAGGCGGCAAGAGCCGCTTCACGCTGCAGACGCTGCCGAGCGACGACTTCCCGCTGGTGCAGGAGGCTGCCGACTTCGGCCCGATGTTCAGCGTGCCGCAGAAGACGCTCAAGCAGCTCATCAACCAGGTGCACTTCGCGATGGCGGTGCACGACATCCGCTACTACCTCAACGGCATCCTGTTCGTCGCCGAAGGCAAGAGCCTCACGCTGGTGGCCACCGACGGCCACCGCCTGGCGCTCGCTCAAGCCAACCTCGACGTGGAGATCCCGAAGCAGGAAGTCATCCTGCCGCGCAAGACGGTGCTCGAGCTGCAGCGCCTGCTCAAGGACGACAAGGACGCCGCCGACGGCCCGATCGAGATGCGCTTCGCCGGCAACCAGGCCAAGTTCAGCTTCAGCGGCATGGAGTTCGTCACCAAGCTCGTCGAGGGCAAGTTTCCCGACTACAACCGCGTCATCCCGAAGAACCACAAGAACCACGTCACGCTGGGCCGCGCGACGCTCTTGTCGAGCCTGCAGCGCGCGGCCATCCTGACGAGCGAGAAGTTCAAGGGCGTGCGCGTCAACATCGAGCCGGGCACGCTGCGCATCGCGTCGAGCAATGCGGAGCAGGAAGAGGCCAAGGAAGAACTCGAGATCGATTACGACGGCGACGCGATCGAGATCGGCTTCAACGTGACCTACCTGATGGACGCGCTGGCCAACATGAACCAGGAAATGATCAGGATCGAGCTGCAGGACACCAACTCCAGCGCCCTGATCACCGTGCCGGAGCAGGCCGGATTCAAGTACGTGGTGATGCCGATGCGCATTTGAGTCTCGCCCTGCGAGCACTCGACGAGCGGGCTTCGGCCCGCTTCAGCGCTTTATGTGGGCCCGCGATGTGCCGCCGAGACGGCCAGATCGGGCCCGACGTGAACCAGAGACAGTGATGATCGATCCGCAAAACATTCCCCACGACGACGGCAAGAAGATCGGCGACAAGGCCAGCGAAGCGGCCGCTGTCGGCCCCCTGATCGACGCCTATGGCGAGGGCAGCATCCAGATCCTCGAGGGCCTGGAGGCGGTGCGCAAGCGCCCCGGCATGTACATCGGCGACACCTCCGACGGCACCGGCCTGCACCACCTGGTGTTCGAGGTGGTCGACAACTCCATCGACGAGTCGCTCGCCGGCCACTGCGACGACATCGTAGTCACGATCCACAGCGACAACTCCATCTCCGTCACCGACAACGGCCGCGGCATCCCCACCGGCGTCAAGATGGACGACAAGCATGAGCCCAAGCGCAGCGCCGCCGAGATCGCGCTGACCGAGCTGCATGCCGGGGGCAAGTTCAACCAGAACAGCTACAAGGTCTCGGGCGGCCTGCACGGCGTGGGCGTGTCCTGCGTCAACGCGCTGTCGAAGTGGCTGCGCCTGACGGTGCGCCGCGAGGGCAAGACGCACTTCATCGAGTTCAAGAAGGGCGTGCCGCAAGACCGCATTCTCGAGATGCGCAACGGCTTCGAGGTGAGCCCGATGAAGGTCACCGGCGAGACCGAGAAGCGCGGCACCGAGGTGCACTTCCTGCCCGACGACGAGATCTTCGAGAACATCGACTACCACTACGACATCCTCAGCAAGCGGCTGCGCGAGCTGAGTTTCCTCAACAACGGCGTGAAGATCCGCCTCGTCGACGAGCGCAATAACAAGGAAGACAACTTCGCCTTCGTCGGCGGTGTGAAGGGTTTCGTCGACTTCATCAACACCGGCAAGAAGGTGCTGCACCCGAACATCTTCCACGCCGTGGGCGAGAAGATGAGCGAGCAGAACACGAACATCATCGCCGAGGTGGCGATGCAGTGGAACGACGGCTACAGCGAGAACGTGCTGTGCTTCACCAACAACATCCCGCAGCGCGACGGCGGGACGCACCTCACCGGCCTGCGCGCGGCGATGACGCGCGTGATCAACAAGTACATCGAGGACAACGAGCTCGCCAAGAAGGCCAAGGTCGAGATCAGCGGCGATGACATGCGCGAGGGCCTGTGCTGCGTGTTGAGCGTGAAGGTGCCCGAGCCCAAGTTCAGCAGCCAGACCAAGGACAAGCTCGTCTCCAGCGAAGTGCGCGGCCCGGTCGAAGACGTGGTGAGCAAGGCGCTGACCGACTACCTGCTCGAGAACCCGACCGACGCCAAGATCATCTGCGGCAAGATCGTCGAGGCGGCGCGCGCGCGTGAAGCCGCCCGCAAGGCACGCGAGATGACGCGCCGCAAGGGCGTGCTCGACGGCATGGGCCTGCCCGGCAAG
>CAJPFZ010000352.1 GCA_905339355.1 Burkholderiaceae bacterium | reverse complement strand
GTAGGCCTTGGCTTCGCCGCCGAACTTGCTCGCCAGCACCGACGTGATCGCCGCCGTCAAGGTCGTCTTGCCGTGGTCCACGTGCCCGATCGTGCCCACGTTCACGTGCGGCTTGGTCCGTTCAAATTTGCCTTTTGCCATGTCAATTCTCCGTATTCAAAGAGCAGGTCCGGTGTGGTGTTTAAGGTCTCCGGTGAGGTGGTGCTCCCACTGCCGCCGGCAGCAGAGGGCGCCTCACTGAAGACCGGCTTGTCTAACTGGTGTACTTACTTGCCACGCGCGGTGATGATGGCGTCGGCGACGTTCTTCGGCGCCTCGCTGTAGTGCTTGAACTCCATCGTGTACGTGGCGCGACCCTGCGACATCGAGCGCAGCGTGGTCGAGTAGCCGAACATCTCCGACAGCGGCACTTCGGCCTTGATGACCTTGCCGCCGCCGGGCATGTCGTCCATGCCTTGCACCATGCCACGCCGCGAGGACAGATCGCCCATCACGCCACCGGCGTAGTCTTCCGGCGTTTCCACTTCGACGGCCATCATCGGCTCGAGGATCACCGGCGAGGCCTTGCGGCAGCCGTCCTTGAAACCGAAGGACGCGGCCATCTTGAAGGCGTTTTCGTTCGAGTCGACCTCGTGGTACGAACCGAAGGTCAGCGTGACCTTGACGTCGACAACCGGGTAGCCCGCGAGCACGCCGGCGGGCAGCGAGTCTTCGACGCCCTTCTTGACGGCCGGGATGAACTCGCGCGGCACCACGCCTCCCTTGATCGCGTCGACGAACTCGAAACCCTTGCCCGGCTCCTGCGGCTCGATCTTCAGCACGACGTGGCCGTACTGGCCCTTGCCACCGGACTGTCGAACGAACTTGCCTTCGACGTCAGAAACCGCCTTGCGGATCGTTTCACGGTAGGCCACCTGCGGCTTGCCGACGTTGGCATCGACGCCGAACTCGCGCTTCATCCGGTCAACGATGATTTCCAGATGCAGCTCGCCCATGCCAGAGATGATCGTCTGGCCGGATTCTTCGTCGGTGCGAACGCGGAACGACGGGTCTTCCTGCGCCAGACGGCCCAGGGCAATGCCCATCTTCTCCTGGTCGGCCTTGGTCTTGGGCTCGACGGCCTGCGAGATCACGGGCTCGGGGAACACCATCTTTTCCAAGGTGATGATCGCTTCCGGGTCGCACAGCGTTTCGCCGGTCGTGACTTCCTTCAAGCCGACGCACGCGGCGATGTCGCCTGCCAGGATCTCCTTGATTTCCTCACGCTGGTTGGCGTGCATCTGCAGGATCCGGCCGATGCGCTCCTTCTTGCCGCGGATCGGGTTGTAGACCGAGTCGCCCGACTTCAGCACGCCCGAGTAGACGCGCACAAAGGTCAGCTGACCGACGTACGGGTCGGTCATCAGCTTGAACGCGAGCGCGGCGAACTTCTCGCTGTCATCGGCGCGGCGAACGACTTCCTTGTCGTCGTCGTCGTGGCCCGGCACCGGCGGGATGTCAATCGGCGACGGCATGAACTCGATCACGGCGTCGAGCATGCGCTGGACACCCTTGTTCTTGAACGCGGTGCCGCACAACATCGGCTGAATCTCGGTGGCGATGGTGCGCGCACGAATGCCCTGCTTGATCTCGGCCTCGGTCAGCTCGCCCGACTCGAGGTACTTGTTCATGAGCTCTTCGCTGGACTCGGCCGCGGCTTCGACCATGTTCTCGCGCCACTTCTGTGCCTCGGCCAGCAGATCGGCCGGGATGTCGCGGTAGTCGAACTTCATGCCCTGCGAAGCCTCGTCCCAGATGATCGCCTTCATCTTGATCAGGTCGATCACGCCGGTGAAGTTCTCTTCTGAGCCAATGGGCAGCACGATGGGCACCGGGTTCGCCTTGAGGCGAGCCTTCATCTGCTCGTAGACCTTGAAGAAGTTCGCGCCGGTGCGGTCCATCTTGTTGACGAACGCGAGACGCGGCACCTTGTACTTGTTGGCCTGGCGCCAGACGGTTTCCGACTGCGGCTGCACGCCGCCCACGGCGCAATAAACCATGCAGGCACCGTCGAGCACGCGCATCGAGCGCTCGACTTCGATCGTGAAGTCGACGTGCCCCGGGGTGTCGATGATGTTGATGCGGTGCTCAGGGTGGTTGAGCTCCATCCCCTTCCAGAAGCAGGTGGTGGCCGCGGAGGTGATCGTGATGCCGCGCTCCTGCTCCTGCTCCATCCAGTCCATGGTCGCAGCGCCGTCGTGCACCTCACCGATCTTGTGGTTCACACCGGTGTAGAAGAGGATGCGCTCGGTCGTCGTCGTCTTGCCGGCGTCGATGTGAGCCGAGATACCGATATTGCGGTAGCGCTCGATCGGGGTCTTGCGGGACATGGTGTCACTCCAAATACAGGGGCCGCTCGCGGGTTAGAGGTAACCCGAAGAGCGGCCGAAAGAAACGTGGATCGGTCTTTAGAAGCGGAAGTGCGAGAAGGCCTTGTTCGCCTCGGCCATGCGGTGCACTTCGTCACGCTTCTTCATTGCGCCGCCGCGGCCTTCGACCGCCTCGAGCAGCTCGTTGGCCAGACGTTGCGCCATCGACTTCTCGCCACGCTTGCGCGCCGATTCCTTCAGCCAGCGCATGGCCAGGGCCACGCGGCGCACGGGGCGAACTTCCACGGGAACTTGGTAGTTCGCACCGCCCACGCGGCGTGACTTCACTTCGACCATCGGCTTGATGTTGTTCAGCGCGACCGTGAAGACTTCGAGCGGGTCCTTGCCCGACTTCTTCTCCACTTGCTCGAGCGCGCCATAGATGATGCGCTCGGCGACGGCTTTCTTGCCCGACTCCATGATGACGTTCATGAACTTGGACAGATCGACCGAACCGAACTTCGGATCGGGCAGGATCTCGCGCTTGGGTACTTCGCGACGACGTGGCATTTCACTCTTCCTTTTGCTTCAGTTGGCGCGAGCTTTCGCTCTTGCCTCGGGCGCCACCGACATCTGGGGCCACCCACTTACTCGGCGGAACCCGCCGAATCCTTGACCGGCCTTCCGACCAGTCATGCTGTTGGCGCAGCGCGCCTTAGGTCTTCTTCGGTCGCTTCGCGCCGTACTTGGAGCGCGACTGCTTGCGGTCTTTCACGCCCTGCAGGTCGAGCGAGCCGCGCACGATGTGGTAGCGCACGCCCGGCAGATCCTTCACGCGGCCGCCGCGCACGAGCACGACGCTGTGCTCCTGCAGGTTGTGGCCCTCGCCGCCGATGTAGGAGATGATTTCGAAGCCGTTGGTCAGGCGAACCTTGGCCACTTTGCGCAGCGCGGAGTTCGGCTTCTTCGGCGTCGTCGTGTACACGCGGGTGCACACGCCGCGCCGCTGGGGGCCGCCTTGCAGCGCCGGCGACTTGGACTTCGTGATCTCGGTCTCGCGACCGTGACGCACGAGCTGGTTGATGGTAGGCATTTGGTAACTTGTTCCCGTTTGAAGTCACTTGGTTTCCGGCGAAACGCAAGCGCCTCATTGGGGAAGGAAGCCCGATGCCGGGTTGCTGGTTTTGGCGCCGTACGCTTGAACCACCCGGTGAGCCGCCCGACAAAGAGCGCAGCAGAGTCTGCCGAAAAGCCCTCGATTATATTCGGGCGAACCCCCTACCGCAATAGAACCGCTGGGCAAGGCCCTCCAATGCCGTCGATTGCCTCCGTCGCCCCTGTTATCGGCAAGTGGTCTTCCCCCTGTGCCTTGGCACCCGCGCTGGTGCTGGACACCAACGTGGTGCTCGACTGGCTGGTATTCCGTCACCCGGCGTGCGCCGGGTACGCCGAACTCGTAGGGAGTGGTCAGGTGCGTTGGCTGGCGAGCCCTGCCATGCGCGACGAGCTGGCGCATGTGCTGGCGCGGGGCGTGGCCAGCGCGTGGGCACCCGATCTCGATCTGATCTGGCAGACCTGGGCGCGCCTGGCAGTGTCGGTTCAGCCGGTGGCATCCGCTGGGCCGGCGCTGCGCCTGCGCTGCAGCGACCCGGACGACCAGAAATTCATCGATCTCGCGCTGGGACACGGCGCGCGCTGGTTGCTGAGTCGGGACTGCGCCGTGCTGAAACTCGCCAGCCGAGCACGCCCGCTGGGTTTGGAAGTGCTGACTCCGGAATCCTGGGCGCGAACGATCAACGCCGACTGAGTTCGCCCAGCAGCGCACGTGCGCCGGCCAGGTTGGTCGCACACGGAATGTCATGAACGTCGCAGGCGCGTACCAGCGCGTTGATGTCGGGCTCGTGCGGCTGGGGCGTCATCGGATCGCGCAGGAACACCACCGCATCGATTTCCCCGACCGACAGCCGCGCACCGATCTGCAGGTCGCCGCCGAGCGGACCGCTGAGCATGCACTCGACCTCGAGGCCGGCCTCGTCATGCAGCCGGCCGCCGGTGGTGCCGGTGGCGACCAGCCGGCAACGCGACAGGAACTCGGAAAACTCCCGCGCTAGGCGCACCATGTCGTCCTTCTTGCGGTCGTGCGCGATCAAGGCGATGTTCATGCCGCGATGGTAGGGCCGCATCGGTACAAAGCGGTTTCGTGAATGAAGAAGGGGCGACCGAAGTCGCCCCTTGTTGGCCGCGTGAACGCGCCGGTTACTCGGCGTTCTCTCCAGCCGCCGTGGCCGCATCGACCTGCGCCAACTGCACCGACGCCAGTTCCTCCGCCTCCTGCATGGCGATGGCGCGACGCTCGGCGTCGTCCATCTCTTCCTTGGCCTTGCGGGCTTGGTGGAAGGCCATGCCGGTGCCCGCAGGAATCAAGCGACCGACGATGACGTTTTCCTTCAGGCCGCGCAGCTCGTCGCGCTTGCCCATGATGGCCGCTTCGGTGAGCACGCGGGTGGTCTCCTGGAACGACGCCGCCGAGATGAAGCTGTCGGTCGACAGCGACGCCTTGGTGATGCCCAGCAGAACGTCGGCATGCGTGGCTGGCAGCTTGCCTTCGGCCAGCATGCGGTCGTTGGTGTCCAGCAGTTCCGAACGCTCGACCTGTTCGCCGGCGATGTAGGCGGTGTCGCCCGGGTTCGTGATCTGCACGCGGCGCAGCATCTGGCGAACGATCACCTCGATGTGCTTGTCGTTGATCTTCACACCCTGCAGGCGATAGACGTCCTGCACCTCGTCGACGATGTAGCGCGCCAGCTCCTCGATGCCCAGCAGGCGCAGGATGTCCTGCGGATCGGCCGGACCGTCGACGATGGACTCGCCCTTGTTGACCACCTGGCCCTCGTGCACGAGGATGTTCTTCTCCTTCGGCACGAGTTCCTCGTACACCTTGCCGTCCGGATCGGTGATCTGCAGGCGAACCTTGCCCTTGGTCTCCTTGCCGAACGACACGGTGCCGGTCATTTCCGCGAGCGTGCCCTTGTCCTTCGGCGAACGTGCCTCGAACAACTCGGCCACGCGCGGCAGACCGCCGGTGATGTCGCGGGTCTTCTGGCCTTCGACCGGAATGCGTGCCAGCACTTCGCCCGGCGCGAGATCCTGGCCATCGCGGATCTGGATCAGCGCACCGACCGGGAACGCGATCGTCACCGAGTGGTCGGTACCGGGAATCTTCACCTCGTGGCCGCTCACGTCCAGCAGCTTGACCTGCGGACGCACCACCTTGGCCGCGCCGCGGCGCTTCGGATCGATCACGACCAGGGTCGACAGGCCGGTGACCTCGTCGACCTGCTTGGCCACCGTCACTCCTTCCTCGATATTCTCGAACTTCGCGCGACCGGCGAATTCCGTGATGATCGGGCGGGTCAGCGGATCCCAGTTCGCGAGCACCGTGCCGGCCTTGAGCTGCTGGTCGGGCTTGATGCTCAACAGCGCGCCGTACGGCACCTTGTGGCGTTCACGCTCGCGGCCATGCTGGTCGGAAATGATGATCTCGCCGGAACGCGAAATTACCACCAGTTCGCCCTTGCCGTTCGTCACGTAGCGCATCGTGGTGTTGAAGCCGACGTGGCCGTCGGACTTCGCGTCCACGCTCGAGGCCACGGCCGCTCGCGACGCCGCACCACCGATGTGGAAGGTGCGCATCGTCAGCTGCGTGCCCGGCTCGCCGATCGACTGCGCCGCGATCACGCCGATCGCTTCGCCCTGGTTGACCAGGCCGCCGCGGCCGAGGTCGCGGCCGTAGCACTTGGCGCACAGACCGAAACGCGTGCCGCAGGTGAGCGCGGTACGGACCTTGACTTCGTCGACGCCGGCGGCTTCGAGGATGTCCATCGAGTCCTCGTCGAGCATGGCACCGGCCGGCAGCAGGGTCTGCTGCGTTTCGGGATGCTCGACCTCCGTGGCCGTCACACGACCCAGGATGCGGTCGCGCAGGCTCTCGATGACTTCACCGCCTTCGACCAGTGCGCGCTGGTTCATGCCGTTCTGCGTGCCGCAATCGTCTTCGGTGACCACCAGATCCTGCGTCACGTCGACCAGGCGGCGTGTCAGGTAGCCGGAGTTAGCAGTCTTTAGGGCCGTGTCCGCGAGGCCCTTGCGGGCGCCGTGGGTTGAGATGAAGTATTGAAGAACGTTGAGGCCTTCACGGAAGTTCGCCGTGATCGGCGTTTCAATGATTGACCCATCCGGCTTCGCCATCAGGCCGCGCATGCCGGCGAGCTGGCGGATCTGCGCTGCGGAACCGCGCGCGCCCGAGTCGGCCATCATGTAGATGGAGTTGAACGACTCCTGGTCGACTTCCTTGCCGTGGCGGTCGGTGGTCTTTTGCTTGGACAGCTGGGCCATCATGACCTTGCCGACTTCGTCGCCGGTCTTGCCCCAGATGTCGACCACCTTGTTGTAGCGCTCGCCGGAGGTCACGAGGCCCGAGACGTACTGCTGCTCGATTTCCTTGACTTCCTTTTCGGCGCGCTCGATCAGGCCGGGCTTTTCCTTGGGCACCAGCATGTCGTCGATCGCGATCGAGATGCCGGCACGCGTGGCCAGGCGGAAGCCCGACTGCAGCAGCTTGTCGGCAAAGACGACCGTGTCCTTCAGTCCGCACTTGCGGAACGAGGTGTTGATCAGGCGCGAGATTTCCTTCTTCTTCAGCGCCTTGTTGATGTTGCTGAACGGCAGGCCCTTGGGCAGGATTTCGCTGAGCAGCGCGCGGCCGACCGTCGTGTCGACGAGCTTGGTCACCGGCGTGAACTCGCCGGTGTCCGCGTCCTTCACGTACTCGGTCAGACGCACGGCGATCTTCGCGGTGATCTCCACCTGGCCGTTGTCGAGTGCACGCTGCACCTCGGCGACGTCCGAGAAGATGATGCCCTCACCCTTGCCGTTGATTCGCTCGCGGGTGGCGTAGTACAGGCCCAGCACCACGTCCTGCGACGGCACGATCGACGGCTCGCCGTTGGCCGGAAACAGGATGTTGTTCGACGCCAACATCAGCGTGCGAGCTTCCATCTGCGCCTCGATCGACAGCGGCACGTGCACGGCCATCTGGTCGCCGTCGAAGTCGGCGTTGAATGCCGAGCAGACGAGCGGATGCAGCTGGATCGCCTTGCCTTCGATCAGCACCGGCTCGAAGGCCTGGATGCCCAGCCGGTGCAGCGTCGGCGCACGGTTGAGCATCACCGGGTGTTCCTTGATGACTTCTTCGAGGATGTCCCAGACCACCGGCGTGCCCGATTCCACTTCCTTCTTCGCCGCCTTGATGGTGGTGGCGATGCCCATCGCTTCGAGGCGCGAGAAGATGAAGGGCTTGAACAGTTCGAGCGCCATCAGCTTGGGCAGGCCGCACTGGTGCAGCTTGAGCGTCGGTCCGACCACGATGACGGAACGTCCCGAATAGTCGACGCGCTTGCCCAGCAGGTTCTGGCGGAAGCGGCCGCTCTTGCCCTTGATCATGTCGGCGAGCGACTTCAGCGCGCGCTTGTTCGCGCCCGTCATCGCCTTGCCGCGGCGGCCGTTGTCGAGCAGCGAATCGACGGCTTCCTGCAGCATGCGCTTCTCGTTGCGCACGATGATCTCCGGCGCCTTCAGCTCCAGCAGCCGCGCGAGGCGGTTGTTGCGGTTGATGACGCGGCGGTACAGATCGTTCAGGTCGGAAGTGGCGAAGCGGCCGCCGTCCAGCGGCACCAGCGGACGCAGGTCCGGCGGCAGCACCGGCAGCACGTCCATCACCATCCACTGCGGCTTGATGCCCGACTTCTTGAAGGCCTCCATCACCTTCAGGCGCTTGGAGTTCTTCTTGACCTTGAGTTCCGAGCCGGTCATGTCGCCGCGCAGCTTCTCGATCTCGATGTCGAGATCGATCTCTTCGAGCAGCTTCTTGACGCCCTCGGCGCCCATCAGCGCAATGAACTCGTCGCCGAATTCGGTGCGCTTGGCGTCGTAGTCGTCCTCGCTCATGATGCTGAACTTCTTCAGCGGCGTCATGCCGGGATCGACGACGACGTACGCTTCGAAGTACAGCACACGCTCGATGTCGCGCAGCGTCATGTCGAGCACGAGGCCCAAGCGCGACGGCAGCGACTTCAGGAACCAGATGTGCGCGCAGGGCGCGGCCAGGTCGATGTGGCCCATGCGGTCACGGCGAACCTTGGTCTGGGTGACTTCGACGCCGCACTTCTCGCAGATGACGCCGCGGTGCTTCAGGCGCTTGTACTTGCCGCACAGGCACTCGTAGTCCTTGATCGGGCCGAAGATCTTGGCACAAAACAGGCCATCGCGTTCCGGCTTGAAGGTCCGGTAGTTGATGGTCTCGGGCTTCTTCACCTCGCCGAACGACCAGCTGCGAATCTTTTCCGGAGACGCGAGGCCGATCTTGATGGCATCGAAATGCTCATCAGGGGTGAATTGCTTGAACAGGTCGAGCAAACCTTTCATGGTCTATTCCTTCTCGTTCAGTTGCGTTCAAGTTCAATGTCGATGCCCAGAGATCGAATCTCTTTGACAAGAACGTTGAACGACTCCGGCATGCCGGCTTCGATGGCGTGCTCGCCCTTGACGATGTTCTCGTACACCTTGGTACGGCCGTTCACGTCGTCGGACTTCACGGTCAGCATCTCCTGCAGCACGTAGGCGGCGCCGTAGGCTTCGAGCGCCCACACTTCCATCTCGCCGAAACGCTGTCCGCCGAACTGCGCCTTGCCGCCCAGCGGCTGCTGCGTGACCAGGCTGTACGGGCCGGTGGAGCGAGCGTGCATCTTGTCGTCGACCAGGTGATGCAGCTTCAGCACGTGCATGTAGCCCACGGTGACCGGACGCTCGAAGGCCTCGCCGGTGCGGCCGTCATGCAGCACGGCTTGCGTGCGCGTGTCGGTCAGCCCCTTGGCCTTCGCGATGTCTTCCGGGTAGGCGAGCTTGAGCATGCCGCGGATTTCTTCTTCGGCCGCGCCGTCGAACACCGGCGTCGCGAAGGGCACGCCCTTGGACAGGTTGTGCGCCATCTCGGTAATCTCGGCGTCGCTCAGATGGTCGAGCTTCTCGGTCTTGCCGCCCGACTTGTTGTACAGCTCGTCGAGGAAGCTGCGCAGCTCGGTCACCTTCGCCTGCTCCTGCAGCATGGTGCCGATGCGCTGGCCGATGCCCTTGCCCGCCCAGCCCAGGTGCACTTCCAGCACCTGGCCCACGTTCATGCGCGAAGGCACGCCCAGCGGGTTGAGCACGATGTCGCACGGCGTGCCGTCGGCCATGTAGGGCATGTCTTCGACCGGAACGATCTTGGACACGACGCCCTTGTTGCCGTGGCGGCCGGCCATCTTGTCGCCCGGCTGCAGGCGGCGCTTGACGGCCAGGTACACCTTCACCATCTTCAGCACGCCCGCCGGCAGCTCGTCGCCCTGCGTGAGCTTCTTGCGCTTTTCCTCGAACGCGAGGTCGAAGCTGTGGCGCGTCTGCTCGAGCGAGTTCTTGATGCTCTCGAGCTGGTTGGCGATGTCGTCGTCGGCCGGACGGATGTCGAACCAGTGGTACTTCTCGACACTTGCGAGGTAGGCCTTGTCGATCGCCGTGCCCTTCGCGATCTTCTGCGGGCCGCCGTTGGCCAGCTTGCCGACCAGCAGCTTCTCGATCCGGTCGAACGCGTCGGCCTCGACGATGCGCAGTTGGTCGTTCAGGTCGAGGCGGTAGCGCTTCAGTTCATCGTCGATGATCTGCTGCGCGCGCTTGTCGCGCGGAATACCTTCGCGGGTGAAGACCTGCACATCGATGACGGTGCCGCTCGTGCCCTGGTCGACGCGCAGCGAGGTGTCCTTCACGTCAGACGCCTTCTCGCCAAAGATCGCGCGCAGCAGCTTTTCTTCCGGCGTCAGCGTGGTCTCGCCCTTGGGCGTGACCTTGCCCACCAGCGTGTCTCCGGGGTTCACTTCGGCACCCACGTAGACGATGCCCGACTCGTCCAGCCGTGCCAGTTGCTGCTCCGACAGGTTCGGGATGTCGCGGGTGATTTCCTCGGCGCCCAGCTTGGTGTCACGCGCCATCACCACCAGCTCCTCGATGTG
>CAJPFZ010000351.1 GCA_905339355.1 Burkholderiaceae bacterium | reverse complement strand
GAACGACAAGGACTACCAGGTCCGTGCCGAGATCCCAGGCGCCAAGAAGGAGGACATCCGCGTCACCGTCGATGGCAACTTCGTCTCGATCTCCGCCGAGGTGCGCAAGGAGAAGGAAGAGAAGTCCGGCGGCCGCGTCCTGCTGAAGGAAACCTATTTCGGCAGCGCGTCCCGCGGCTTCTCGCTCGCGCACGAGGTCGACGCCAAGGCAGTCGTCGCGAAGCTCGAGGACGGCGTTCTCAAGCTCACGCTGCCCAAGCGCCAGGGCGCCGGCGCGCGTACCGTTGCCATCGAATAGGCCGCCGCGAGGCCCGAGCAGAAGGAGCAGTCCGCATGACCTATCGCAGCCTGCTCGTCCTGCTCGACAACAGCGCCACCTGCGCCGCACGCACGCATGTGGCGATGCGGCTCGCCCGCGAGCGCGACTGCCACCTGGTGGGGCTCGCGCCCACCGGCCTGATCGACATCCCGGCGGCGACCGAGAAGACACCGGCGCTCGCCAACTACGCGGCGCTCGCCTGGGGCGCCTTGCGCGACCAGGCCGAGTGGGCAACCGATCGGTTCAGAAAGGAGTGCCGTGCCGCCGGCCTGCGCTCGTTCGAGGCCGTGGTCGACGAATCCGACAAGGCAGCGTCGGTCGTGCGCCATGCGCACTGCAGCGATCTCGTGGTGATGAGCCAGGCTGCGGGCGATGCCGAGCATCGTGCCGACCAGGCGATGTTGGAGCAGGTGATCCTGCAAAGTGCGCGCCCGACCCTCGTCGTGCCGCGTGCGAATCACCTCCCGCCGGTCGGCTGGACGGCACTGGTGGCGTGGAACGACAGCCGCGAGGCCGCGCGTGCGCTGGGCGATGCCTTGCCGATCCTTGTCCATTCGAGCACCGTGGAGCTGGTGCAGTGGAAAGACGTCGCCGCCGGCGAAGACGCAGCGCTGCGCAGCCGCCTCGATGCCGCCCAGCGCTGGCTGATGTGGCACGGCGTCGCCTGCGACGTTAACGTCGAGGCCACCGCCTTGCCGCTGGCCGGCGCCATCCTGTCGCGGGCCACCGACCTGCGCGCAGACCTCGTCGTGATGGGCGCCTTCGGCCGTTCGCGCTGGGCGGAGCGGGTGCTGGGAGGCGCCACGCGCAGCATGCTGACGGAGACGACGCTGCCGGTGCTGATGTCACATTGATGACACCTCGTCGCAGCTGCGCATGAGGCAGGTCAACGTTCGTCCAGACATTGGCGTAAAGCTCTGCCAATTACGGGTTGACGCCCTTGCATGGGAGCAGCATGTCGGTGTCGCAGTCACCTTCTGCGAGTGGGTCCGACCCGAGCGATCCCGGGCTGACCCCACCGGATTCCCAGGCGGGTCGCAGACCGGAGAACATCATGCTGCCCCGCACCGTCGCCAGATCCACATCGGGCCTCGCTTCGAACGATGCGCCCATCCTGTTCGAGCGCTGCGCGGTCGCCATGAACGCCCACGCCGTGCGCATCGCCGAATCGCTGCGCGTGATCGAGCGGCACGCCGGCGTCGTCCCGCGCACGGTGCGCGCAGGCGACACCGTGTTCCGGGCCGGCGAGCACTTCACCAGCCTGTACGTGGTTCGCTCGGGCTTCTTCAAGGTCGTGAGCTTCGGCACCGACGGACGCGAGCAGGTCGTGACGCTCCAGTTCAAGGGCGACTGGCTCGGCTTCGACGGCATTGCGACAGGCCGGCACTCCTGCGACGCCGTCGCCCTGGACAGCGGCGAGATCTGGAGCGTGCGCTACGACACGCTGGTTCGCGCCAGCGCCGAATACGCGCCCTTGCTCAGCGTGCTCAACGCCGCGATGAGCAGCGAAATCACGCGCGACCGCGCTTGGTTGCAGTCGCGCTGCACGCTCTCGGTGGACGCGCGCGTGGCCGAGTTCCTGCACCGGCGCATGAACGAGCAGACGCGCCGCGGCTTGCTGACCGACCAGGTCACCTTGCGCATGACACGCGCCGAGATCGGCAACTACCTGTGCATGACGCTGGAGAGCGTCAGCCGCGCCTTGTGCCGCCTCGCGCGCGACGGCTTGATCCGCTTCCCGGGCAACGGCCGGCAGGAGGTGCATGTTCCCGATGTCGATGGACTTGCGCGCTTCGTTCAGCGCGATGCCGCGTCGCCGGGCAGGAGCCATCGAGCCCAGCGCGCCCGGTGTGCGAAAGCTCCACGCCACGAACAACAAGTCGGTCTTCATTGATCGATCGCAAAGCGGACCGCAAGGCGCGTCCAACAATCGAAGTGATGCGGCGTACAACGGTGCATCGCGTCCCCACAAGTACTTACCGGAGGTCCCCATGAAATCGCTTCAACTCTCTCTCGCCGCCGCGCTGCTCGGCACGTTGTGCCTGCAGCCCGCACTTGCCGCCGACAAGGCTCCCGCCGCCACCAGCGTCGAGTGCGAAGCCAGCAAGGCCGCACAACCCGGCTCAACCAAGAGCCGTGCCGCCGTGAAGGCCGAGGCCAAGACCGCCGGCGCCGTCGACTGCGAAGCCAGCAAGGCTGTCGCGCCAGGCCCATCGACCAAGGCTCGCGCCGAAGTCAAGGCCCAGGCGAAGACCGCGGCCAAGGCCGGCGAAGTTCCGCAGGGCGAAGCAGGTCAGGTCAAGAAATAAGAAACAGCGGCTGCGAAGCCGGCATGACGCTTCCCAGGGGGTCAATCTTGGGAGCTTGGAGCGATGCGGGTTCCGCCCGCATCGCTCCGATTTCTTTGAGCGTGGCCGGCGTCAGCGGTGCGGTGCGCGGCTCAGCAACCGCTCCACCGTCGCGATCCAGGTATCGAATTCGAGCGGTTTGGCGACGTGGATCTGGAAGCCCGAACGCATCGCGCGCTCGTGGTCTTCGGCCGATGCGTACGCCGTGATCGCGGCGGCCGGCGTCGTGCCGCCTTGATCCGGGGCGAGGCGCCGCACCCATGAGATGAATTCGAACCCGTCGTGGATGGGCATGCCGACGTCGCTGAGCAGCGCGTCGGGGCGGTGCCGCTTCAGCGCTTCCAGCCCTTCGCTCGCATCGCGCGCCTCGATCACCGACGCTCCGGCCTCCTGAAGCACCTCCTTCGCGACTTCGCGAGCATCCGGCTCGTCGTCGACGATCAGCACCTTCACGCCGAGCAGGCGGCCCGACGCGGCCTTCGTTTCTGCGGACATTGCCGCTCGCCCGCGGCGGCCGTCCCGCCACGTCGGGTTCGGCGACGCCGCAGGCAGCTCGACGAAGAAGCTCGCCCCGCGCTGCTCGCCCGCGCTTTCCGCACGCACCCGCCCGCCATGCAGCTCGACCAGTTGCTTGACGATGGACAGCCCGAGACCCAGCCCGCCCTGGCGCCGGGTGATCGACGAGTCGTGCTGGCGGAAACGATCGAACACATGCGGCAGGAACGATGCAGGGATGCCCTGCCCGTTGTCGGAGACGACGATCTCGGCGCCCATTCCGGCCGGCCGCGCACTCACCGTGACGTTGCCCCCCTCGGGCGAGAACTTGATCGCGTTGCTCAGCAGGTTCCACACCACCTGCTGCAGCCGCTGCGCATCGGCCATGACCGGCGGCGTGTGCGGGTCGATGTTGGTGCGCAGCGCGATTCGCTTGGCTGCCGCGGCAGGTGCCGTCGCCTCGACGCCCGCGGAGATCACACCCGCCACCTCGACAGGTGCCAGCTCGAGCCGCAAGGTGCCCGATTCGATGCGCGCCATGTCGAGCAGGTCGTCGATCAGCTTCGACTGGTTCGCCGCGTTGCGTGAGATCGCCGCCAGGCCGTGCTGCACCCCTTCGGCGTCGTGCACGCCGCGCTCGAGCAGGCGCGACCAGCCGAGGATGGCCCCGAGCGGCGTTCTGAGCTCATGCGAGATGGTGGCGAGAAAGTCGTTCTTCATCCGGTTCGCACGTTCGGCCTCGTCGCGCGCGGCCTGCGCCACGCGCAGCAGCTGCTCGCGCTCGGCCTCGCGGCGCTTGCGCAGCGTGATGTCCTGCGTGAGCTTGAGGTAGCCGAGCAGCTCGCCGTCCGGGCCGCGCGTGGCCGTGAGCACGACGAGGGCATCGAAGTGCGAACCGTCCTTGCGCTGGCGCACCCCTTCGCCCGTGAATTCGCCGGTGGACGCGGCGATCTGCATCTCCAGCTGCGCCCGGCCGGCCTCGCGGTCCTCGGGCACGAACAGGTTCTCGAAAGGCATGCCGATGGCCTCGTCGGCGGTGTATCCCTTCATCCGCCTGGCGCCCTCGTGCCATGACGCGATGAGCCCGTCCGGGCCGATCACGAAGATCGCGTAGTCGCGCACGCCGTTGAGCAGGGCCTTGAACTGCTGGTCGCGCTCGGACAGCGCGCTCTCGATCCGCTTGGTGCGCGTGAGGTCGTGGCCGATGCAAGCCCACACGAGCGGATGTTCGGCGTCCTCGTCGCGAACCGGGAACGCGCTCCACGACACGGGGATCGCCGCGGTCGACTGCTGGTGGCGCAGCTCGACTTCGCCCGACCAGCGCTCGCCGCGCTGCAGCGCGGGTATGGTCTCCTGCTCGATGCGCGGCCGATCGGAGATGGCGAACAGCTCGATCAGCGAAGCGGGCAGAACGTCATCCTTCAGTCCGATCAGCTCGCGTCCGGCACGGTTGAAGTACACCAGCTCGCCCGAGGGCGTTGCAAGCAGCATCAGTTCGCCGCTGTGCTCCACGATCTGCGAGAGCCGGCGGTGCTCGTCCTGGAGCCGCCGGCTGCGCGTGAGGTCGCTGTTGACGGCCACGGCGCCGGCGATCCGCCCGTCGATCACGATCGGCGCCGCCGCGCCGCGCACATACACCGGCTCGCCGCTCGCCGCATGGGTGGTCCAGGTCTCCAGCACGCTGGGCTCGCCTTGAAGCGCGCGCACGAACGGCAGCTCGTGCGGCTCGACCAGTCGCCCCTGCTTGAGATGGCGCACCTGGAATCGCTCGCCGAGTTCGCCGATCGGCCGTCTCAACTCCTCGATCGAGGAGGCTCCCAGCATGTCGAGCGCGCGGGCGTTGCAGCGCGTGATGCCGCCTTCGTCGCCGATGTAGACCGCGTCGGGAATATTCTCGAGCGCCGCATCCAGCTCGGCGGCGCGCCGCTCGGCCTCGGCGCGCGCTTCGCGCTCCGCCTCGAGCAGCTTGCGGCACAAGGCATCGGCGTCGTCGACCCGCGTGAGATCGCTGGCGAAGGCCACGAAGCCGACGTGCGCGCCACCCTCGCCGGCGTCCGCGCGCGTCAGTGAGATCGCCGCCGCAAAGTCGGATCCGTCGCGGCGCCGCAGCCTGCCCTCGAGCGGCGCGCCGCCGTCGGGGTCGGCGCGGGCGCGCGCGAGCAGGGCCTGCGCGTCGCCGCTGCCGGCTGCGAAAAGCATCGACCAGGGTTGACCGATCCACTCGTGTTCGGGCCAGCCAAAGGTACTCTGCACG
>CAJPFZ010000350.1 GCA_905339355.1 Burkholderiaceae bacterium | reverse complement strand
CAGGCGGCGAGCACATCGGCCGTCGACATGTCAACCGGCCGGCGCAGCAGCACCTCGCCCTCGGCATCGGCGGTGCTGGTCTTCACGCCCAGCTTCAGCGTCGCGGTGTAGCGCTTGTCGGCGTCGAGGCTGATTTGCGAGAACTTCGTCGCTGCGCCGAAGCACAGCGGCAGCAGCCCGGTCGCGAGGGGATCGAGCGTTCCGGTGTGGCCCGCCTTCTCCGCGCGATACAGCCGCTTGGCCTTCTGCAACGCATCGTTGCTCGACAGGCCCAGCGGCTTGTCGAGCAGCAGCACGCCGTGCACGGCGCGCTTGGGGGTGCGAAGGCGAGCCGGCTGCATCTAGTCTTCTTTGGCGCGATTCGCGTTCGCCTGGTTGATCAGCATGTTCAGCTCGGCCGCGCGCTCGGTGGTGCGGTCGAACACGAAGTGCAGCGTCGGCACGGTGTGGATCTGCAGCCGCTTGAACAGGCCGTTGCGGATGAAGCCGGCGGCCTCGTTCAACGCCGTCTCGCACTCCACCGGGTCGCCGACCAGCAGCGAGAAGAACACCTTCGCGTGGGCATAGTCGGGCGTCACGTCGACGGCGTTGATGGTGATCATGCCGATGCGCGGATCCTTCAGCTCGCGGACGAGCGTCGCCACGTCGCGCTGGATCTGGTCCGCGACGCGAAAGCTCCGGTTCGGGATCTGTCGCTTGTGCTTCATCGTTGGCTCCTTTTGTGGCCCCCTCAAACACAAACCCCGCCTCTTTTCGGAGGCGGGGTTTGGGGACGAGGCCCGCTCCGCCTTACAGCGTTCGCGCGACTTCCTTCACTTCGAAGAACTCCAGCTGATCGCCCTCGGCGATGTCGTTGTAGTTCTTCAGCTTGATGCCGCACTCGAAGCCGGTGGCGACTTCGCGAACGTCGTCCTTGAGGCGGCGAACCGACTCGACTTCGCCGGTGTACACGACCACGTTGTCGCGCAGCAGGCGGAAGCGCGCGCCGCGGCGAACCACGCCGGCCGTGACCATCGAACCCGCCACCGTGCCGATCTTGGAGGCCACGAACACCGTGCGGATCTCCGCCGTGCCGATGACCTCTTCCTTCTGCTCGGGCGCCAGCATGCCGGTCATCGCCGCCTTCACCTCGTCGACCGCGTCGTAGATGATGTTGTAGTAGCGGATGTCCACGCCGTTGTTCTCGGCCAGCTTGCGCGCGCCGGCGTCGGCACGCGTGTTGAAGCCGATGATCACGGCCTTGGAGGCGATCGCGAGGTTGATGTCGCTCTCGCTGATGCCGCCCACCGCCGCGTGCACGATCTGCACCTTGACCTCGTCGGTGGAGAGCTTGAGCAGCGACTGCGCCAGCGCTTCCTGCGAACCCTGCACGTCGGCCTTGATGATCAGCGCCAGCGTCTGCGCCTCGCCCTGGCCCATGTTCTCGAACATGTTCTCCAGCTTGGCAGCCTGCTGCTTGGCGAGCTTGACGTCGCGGTACTTGCCTTGGCGGAAGGTCGCGATCTCGCGCGCCCGGCGCTCGTCGGCCAGCACCATGAACTCGTCGCCCGCCTGCGGCACTTCGGTCAGGCCCTGGATCTCCACCGGCAGCGAAGGTCCGGCTTCGGTGATCGCCTTGCCGTTTTCGTCCAGCATCGCGCGCACCCGGCCATAGCTCGAGCCGGCCAGCACCACGTCGCCACGCTTGAGCGTGCCCGACTGGATCAGCACGGTCGCGACCGGGCCGCGGCCCTTGTCGAGCTGCGCTTCGATGACGAGGCCCTTGGCCGGCGCTTCCTTGGCCGCCTTCAGTTCCAGCACCTCGGCCTGAAGCAGCACCTGCTCGAGCAGTTCTTCGACGCCCTTGCCGGTCTTGGCCGACACCGCCACGAATGGCGAATCGCCGCCGAAGTCTTCCGGAACGACCTGCTCGGCAACCAGCTCGCTCTTCAGGCGCTCGATGTTCGCTTCGGGTTTGTCGATCTTGTTCATCGCGACGACGATCGGCACGCCGGCCGCCTTCGCGTGGTGGATCGCTTCCTTGGTCTGCGGCATCACGCCGTCGTCGGCCGCCACCACGAGGATGACGATGTCGGTCGCCTTCGCCCCCCGCGCACGCATCGCCGTGAAGGCGGCGTGGCCCGGTGTATCGAGGAAGGTGATCATGCCGCGCGGCGTGTCGACGTGGTAGGCGCCGATGTGCTGCGTGATGCCGCCGGCCTCGCCCGCCGCCACGCGGGCACGGCGGATGTAGTCGAGCAGCGAGGTCTTTCCATGGTCGACGTGGCCCATGACGGTGACCACCGGCGCGCGAGGCATCAGCTCGTGCGTGCCCTCGGCGTCGCCTTCTTCGAGGAAGGCCTCGGGGTCATCCAGCTTGGCGGCCAGCGCCTTGTGGCCCATCTCCTCGACGAGGATCATGGCCGTTTCCTGGTCGAGCTGCTGGTTGATGGTGACCATCTGGCCCAACTTCATCAACTGCTTGATGACCTCGGAGGCCTTGACCGACATCTTGTGCGCCAGGTCGGCGACGCTGATCGTCTCGGGAATGTGCACTTCCTGCACCTGCTGCTCAGCAGGCGCCACGAAGCTCGAGCGCCCGTCATCGTTTCGGTCGCCTCGGCGGCCGCCGCGCGGCGCGCGCCAGCCGGCGCGCGCGCCACCTGCAGGCGCGTCGGTGCGGCCCTTGACGGCGCGCTTCTTGGCGGCGTCGTCGGCCCAGCTCGACGAGAGCTTCTCGGACTTGACGGACTTCTTGTCGCCCGGCTTCGCCGCCCCCGGCGCGGCCGGTGCACCCGGTGCGCCGGCGGCCTTGTGGATCGTGCCCTTGATGCCTTCCTTGCCCGCTTCGGGCTTGGCAGGCTCTTCAGGCTTCTTCGCCGTCAGCACCCGCTTGGGCGCGGACATCATTGCGCGGATCGCCGCGGCTTCGTCTTCGGCCGCCTTGCGGCGCTTGGCCAGGTCGGCGGCGCGCTGCTTCTCCTCGTCGACGACGTCGGCGGCCTTGATGACGCGCAGCACCGGCTTGGGCGGCTCGGCCGGTGGGGCCGGCGCCACGGCGGGCGCCGCAGCCGCTGCTGCGGCGGCAGCAGCCTTTTCTTTCTTCGAGGGCGGCGGCGCGGCAGCCGCGGCCTTGGCGGCCGCCGCGGCTTCCGCCGCAGCCTTCGCGGCCGCTTCGGCGGCTTCGCGCTGGCGCGCCTCGGCGGCCTCGCGTTCCACGCGGGCCTGCTCCTCGCGCTCGCGGCGCTTCTCT
This sequence comes from Burkholderiaceae bacterium, assembly GCA_905339355.1. Taxonomy (GTDB): domain Bacteria; phylum Pseudomonadota; class Gammaproteobacteria; order Burkholderiales; family Burkholderiaceae_C; genus Albitalea. Next base: position 6,545 of record CAJPFZ010000350.1, on the reverse strand, counting down.
TCGAGCTCGGCTTCCTGGCGGCGCAGCAGTTCGGCCTGGGCCTGCGCTTCGAGCTCGCGACGCTCCAGTTCGGCGTCATCGATCACCGGCGCGGCGGGCGCTTCGGCCGCGCCCGACGAGTCGTCGCGCTTGATGAAGGTGCGCTTCTTGCGCACCTCGACCTGGATCGTGCGTGCCTTGCCGCTCGCGTCGGCCTGCTTGATCTCGCTGGTCGACTTGCGCGTCAGCGTGATCTTCTTGCGTTCGGCGCCGGCCGTGCCGTGCGCGGAACGCAGGTGGTCGAGCAGCCGCTCCTTGTCCGCGTCGGTCAGCGTGTCGGCCGTCGACGCCTTCTTGACGCCGGCCGACTGCAGCTGCTCGAGCAGCGCCGTGGCGGAGCGGTTGAGCTCTGCGGCGAGTTGGGCGACGGTGGTCACAGCCATTGTTGAATCCTTGCTTTCTCTGCGGTGCGTGCGCGTTGCGTGGGGTGCGTTGTCAGACTCAGGCGGTGAACCAATGTTCACGCGCCTTCATGATCAACGTCTTGGCCTGCGCTTCGTCGACACCGGTCATCTCTGTCAATTCATCGACCGCGAGGTCGGCCAGGTCGTCGCGGGTGTTGATGCCGCCGACGGCCAGCTTGTCGATCAGCTCGGGCGTCAGGCCGTCGAGGTCGCGCAGGTTCTGCGAGACGTCTTCGACCCGCTCCTCGCGCGCGATCTCCATCGTCAGCAGGGCATCCTTGGCACGGGTACGCAGCTCGTTGACGGTGTCCTCGTCGAAGCCCTCGATGTCGAGCATTTCCTGCATCGGCACGTAGGCCACTTCTTCCAGGCTCGCGAAGCCCTCGGCGATGAGGATGTCGGCCACCTCGACGTCGACATCGAGCTTGTCGACGAACAGCTTGCGCACCGAGTCGCTCTCCTCGGCCTGCTTGGCCGTCGATTCCTCGGCGGTCATGATGTTGATCCGCCAGCCGGTCAGCTCGGAGGCGAGACGCACGTTCTGGCCTCCGCGCCCGATGGCGATGGCGAGGTTCTCCTCGTCGACCACCACATCCATCGCGTGGCGCTCCTCGTCGACCACGATGGACTGCACGTTGGCCGGGGCCAGCGCGCCGATCACGAACTGTGCCGGGTCTTCGGACCAGAGAACGATGTCGACCCGTTCGCCGGCGAGTTCGTTGGTGACCGCATTGACACGCGAGCCGCGCACGCCGACGCAGGTGCCGATCGGGTCGACGCGCTTGTCGTGCGACAGCACGGCGATCTTGGCGCGGCTGCCGGGGTCGCGCGCGCAGCTCTTGATCTCGAGCAGGCCTTGTTCGATCTCGGGCACTTCCTGGGCGAAGAGTTCGATCATGAAGCCCGGCGCGCTGCGCGACAGCAGGATCTGCGGCCCGCGCAGGGTCGGGTCGACCTCGGCGATGTAGGCGCGAACACGGTCGCCGGAGCGCAGGTTTTCCTTCGGGATCATCTCGCTGCGGCGCAGCCGCCCTTCGACGCGGCCCGACTCGACGATGATGTCGCCCTTGTCCAGCCGCTTGACGGTGCCGACGAAGATCTTCTCGCCGCGCGAGAGGAAGTCGTTGAGCAGCTGTTCGCGTTCGGCGTCGCGGATCTTCTGCAGGATGACCTGCTTGGCCGCCTGCGCACCGATGCGGCCGATCGAGACCGATTCCACCGGCTCTTCGATGTAGTCGTCGACTTCGATGTCGGGGATCTGCTCCAGTGCCTCGAAATGCAGGATTTCAGAGTCGGGCAGCTGCAGGCCGGCCTCGTTGGGCACCACGTGCCAGCGGCGGAAGGTCTCGTACTCGCCGGTCTCGCGGTCGACCGACACGCGGATGTCGACCTCGCCGCCATGCAGCTTCTTGGAAGCCGACGCGAGCGCCGCCTCGACGGCGCCGAACACGACCTCCCGATCCACGCTCTTCTCGCGCGAGATCGCGTCCACCAGCATCAACAGTTCGCGGTTCATTGTTTTCGACCTCCAACTTCCTCGTCGGCCGGCGGTTCGTTGCCCGCCGGCGCCACTGGGGCCGGCTGGAACCGGCGCCCCTTGAAATCAACCACCGGCACGAGCCGGGCTTCACGCACTTCGTCGAGCGCAAATGCGAGCGACTGCTCGCCCTTGCCGTCGTTGAACACGATGTTCCAGCCGCCGTCTTCGGAAGTGCACAGCACACCCTGGTACTTCTTGCGGCCCTGGAACGGGAGTTTGAGCATCAGCTCGATCTGCTCGCCGACAAAACGCTGGTAATCGGCGAGCTTCTTCAGTGGCCGATCTAGCCCGGGCGACGACACTTCCAGCCGCTCGTAGGCACAGCCCTCGACTTCGAGGACATGCTGCAGCTGGCGGGTGACCTTTTCGCAGTCGTCGACGGTGATGAACTCGCCCGTCGGGTCGTTCGGCAACCGATCGATGAATACACGAAGCAAGCCCCGAGCACTGCGCTCGACGTCGACCAGGTCATAACCCAGTCCGGTCACGGTTCGCTCGACGGCAGCCTGCCAATTCATCTATCTAGCGGTATTCGGGTACGGTGCAAAAAGGAAAATCGATCAAGCAAAAAAAATGGGCTGGAAGAATCCGCCCATGCAGCTTTCTCGGAAAACGGGCATTGTATCTCGGTCGAGGAGTACAGGCAACACTTGGGGCTGTCAAGCCCATGGGCGGGCCGGGCGAACGCCGATGTCCCGCCGGTCGGCACCGCCTGGGCGCTGCTTGGCCCGGTCAGCCCATGCCGGATAGCGGCCGCAGCCCCAGCCGACATGCCAGAATCCCCGCTTTTGCGACCACCCTCGAACTCGGGAGACACCATGGGATTTCTGGCCGGCAAGCGGTTTCTTATCACCGGCATTCTGAACAACCGTTCCATTGCGTACGGCATTGCCAAGGCCTGCCACCGCGAAGGCGCGGAACTCGCGTTCACCTACCAGGGTGAGCGCTTCAAGGACCGGATTGCCGAGTTCGCCGCCGAGTTCGATTCCAAACTGATTTTCGAGCTCGACGTGGCCGAGGACGCCCAGATCGAGAGCGCGTTCGCGCAGCTGGGCACGGTGTGGCCGGAGTTCGACGGCTTCGTGCATGCGATCGGCTTTGCGCCGCGCGAGGCGATTGCCGGCGACTTCCTGGACGGGTTGTCACGCGAAGCCTTTCGTGTCGCCCACGACATCTCGAGCTACAGCTTTCCGGCCATGGCCAAGGCTGCCGCGCCGCGCTTGCGCCCGGGCGCCTCGCTCGTAACCCTGAGCTACCTCGGCGCCGTGCGTTCGGTGCCGGCCTACAACACCATGGGCCTGGCCAAGGCCTCGCTCGAGGCCAGCGTGCGCTACCTGGCCGCCAACCTGGGCGCGAAGGGTGTGCGGGTCAACGGCATTTCGGCCGGCCCGATCAAGACGCTGGCCGCTTCAGGCATCAAGGGCTTCGGCAAGATCCTCGAGATCGTTGCCAGCAACGCGCCGTTGCGGCGCAACGTGACGATCGAGGATGTCGGCAACACCGCTGCCTTCCTGCTCTCGGACCTCGCGTCGGGCATCAGCTCGGAAATCGTCTATGTCGACGGCGGCTTCAGCCACGCGATGAGCGGCGGCCCGGACGCAGCCGCCTGATCGCACCCGCAGCCTCGAATCGACGGCCCGCCCTGCGGGCCGTCGTTACTTCGTCGAAACAACGCCTCACAGCTTCTGCAGCACCTCGCGCCGCTTCTGCTGGTACTCGTCTTCGCTGATCAGGTTCTTGTCGCGCAGGCGTTTCAAGGTGATGAGCCGCTGTTCAATGGCGTCGCCCGCCCCCGCGGGCAAGCCAGGTGCAGCGGGAGGGGCCGTCACCGCAACCGCCGCGGGCGACGGCGATGTCGCCACCTCCGCCACCGGCGGCGAGGCAGCCGGCCGGGTTGCGCCCGCCGAAGAGGACACCGCCGGCTGGCCCAGCGTGAACGCCAGCCAGTCGGCGCGCACGCTGCGCGCTGCGCCGCTGTGCAGCGACTCTTTCCCCGCCCTGCTGCGCGAGCCGTAGACGAACCTCGGGTTGACGTGGGTGCGCCGCTGCGCCTCGATGAACTCGAGGCGCGCGTCGTTGATGATGAACTGCAGCGCTTCCCCTTGCACGAACAGCCGCGCGGTGACCGCGTGCGGCGTGGCGAGCGAGCCGCCGCCGCGCCGTGCGGTGCTCAGCAACAGCACGTCCTCGTTTGGCCCGGCCAGGCTGAAGGCTCGCACGAGCACGGGCACCAGCGGCTCGAGTTCCGCCGGGTCGAACAGGGGCTCGTCACCGTTGCGCACGCGCACCTGCACCGAACCTAGCGCCGTGCGCAACGCGGCCGGATCGAGCTGGGCGGGGTGCCCGTTGGCCGGCGCGCCCTTCTCCTTCTCGACCACGCGTATCGCGGTGAATTCGTCGAGCTTCCAGGCCCGCTCCTTGTCCGCAGCGGCGTCGCCCGCAGCCGACTTGCCGAACAGCGAATCGAGAACCCCGGCCGCTGCCGGCCCCGCACCCATCGCCATCGCCGCGGCCAACGCCGCTCCCGCTGCGCCCATGCGCATCATCGTTGTGATCACTGCTTGCTCCTGCTCGATGCCAAATCGCCGGCATCCGGTCCAAGGCACGACGCCTGGGCGCGACTGTACCCGCTTGCAAGCGCTTGCAAGGATAGGAAAGACCCGTCGTTCTGGAGCCCTCGATCAGGTGCAGGCCGTTACAGCGAGGACAGGATCTCCCGGCGCTTCTGCTGGTATTCCTCTTCGCTGATGGCGCCCTGATCGCGCAACAGCTTGATGCCCTTGAGCCGCTGCGCCTGCTCCTCGTAGAAGGCCGTGTCGCGCGGCCGATTGGCAGGCGACACGGTCGCCGCTGCCGGGGCCGGTGCGACAGCAGCCGGCGCCGGCTGCACGATCGCAATGGGTGCGGCGGCGGGCGCCCCGAGCGCAGCCGCCTGCGGCTTGGCAGCGGCGGCCAGCGGAAGAGCCAGCCAATCGGCGCGCCGGTTGGCAGCGGCAGTGCTTTCGATCCTGGCGGTGCCGGCGCGGCCACGCGAACCGAAGTCGAACTGCGGCGCGATGCGCGAGCCGATGTAGTCGTTGACGAAGTCCAGCCGGGCATCGTGCACCAGCATGTTCAAGTGGCCGCCCTGAACGAACAGCCGCGCGGTGATGCCGCGTGGGGTGCCCAGCACCCCCTCGCCACGGCGAGCCGTGCTCAGCAGCAGCACGTCGTCGCCGGGCCCCGCCACCGACAAGGCTTGGGCCAGCGGCTCCACCAGCTCGTCGAGCTCATCCGTCGAGAACAGCGGCTGCACGGCACCCTTGACCGGCGTGCGAACCAACGTGAGCTGCTGTCGCAGGCCCTCGGGATGGAGCTTCTGCGGATGCTCGTTGGCAGGCGCCGCCGTCTCCTTGGGCGCCAACTGGATGGCGGTGAATTCGCCGATGCGCCAGCGGCGCTGCCCGGGATCGACTGCGCCCGCCTCCGCCGCGGCCTTCTTCGAACCGAACAGGAAGTCCATCACCCCGGCGCGCGCCGGCAGCGGACCACAAAGAAGTACCAGGCCCAGCAGGCCGGCAGCGGCACGGGCATCGAATCGGATCATGGCTGTCTCCCTCGGCGGAAAGTGGCTGGAATCAGAGCTCTTCGAGCGCGTGCGCGGCGCCGATCAGAGCGGGCGACATCTTCGCCTGAAGAACGTAGGTCGGTATGCCCTGCAGGTATCCGCGAAAGCGCCCCTTGCTTTCGAAGCTCTCGCGAAAGCGCGATCGGTCGATCTCGGCGCCCAGCCGCGGCACGATGCCGCCTCCAATGTAGAGCCCACCGAGCGAGCCCAGCGACAGGGCCAGGTTGCCGGCGACCGTGCCGAGAAAGCTGAAGAACAGGCCCATCGCCTCGACACATCGCGCGTCGTCGCCAGCCAGTGCGCGCTGCGTCACCTGGGCCGCTTTCAAGACGGGCGGCGTCTCGCCGGCCAGTTCGCACACCGCCTGGTGCAAGTTCTCGATGCCCGGACCGGACAAGGCCCGCTCGGCCGAAGCGTGGCCGAAGCGCCGGCGCAGCACGCGAATCACGGCGTCCTCGCGATCGTCGATTGCGGCAAGCGTGACGTGGCCGCCCTCGCCATTGAGCGGGATGGCGCGATGCCCCGAGCCCGCCGGCAGCAACCCCGACACGCCGAGGCCGGTGCCGGCCCCCAGCAGCGCGAGCGGCGCGCCCGGCACCGGCCGCCCCCCGCCGACCTGACGCAGGTCCGACGGCGCCAGAGCGGGCAGCGAAAGGGCGAGCGCCGTGAAGTCGTTGATGACGAGGAAGCGCTGCAGCCCGAGTTCGCCTTGCACCTGCGAGATCGAAAACGACCAGTGGTGGTTGGTCATCTTCACGTGGTCGCCCACCACCGGGTTCGCGATGCCGATGGCGCACCAGCGCGGCGCCGGGCCGGGATGCCGGCTCAGGTAGTCGCGAATCGCATCGATGAGGCTCGCATACGCCGCGCACGCCACGGTGTCGACGTGCTCGATGGCCGCCTCGGGCGACGCGATCCATCCGAAGCGGGCATTGGTGCCGCCGATGTCGCCCAC
>CAJPFZ010000349.1 GCA_905339355.1 Burkholderiaceae bacterium | reverse complement strand
GGTCATGCCGCTGGACGGCAACCGGCATGCCGCCCAGGCCGGCGTGGGTTCAGGACGGGGCTTCTTCAGCGTCGGGCGCGAGCGCGCCGAAATCGCTCGAGCGAACGACCACCTGGTCCTGGGGCTTGGCAGCGAAGCGCCGGCGGATCGCCGCCTGCAGCACGTCGGCGTGCTCCTCGCAGCAGCGCAGCCACGCCTCGGGCGTCGCCGGCGAGCGCAGGCACAGCTCGAAGACCTCGCGAGGGATCAGGGCCTTGACCCGCCGGCCATCGATCTCCACCACCATATCGACGGCCTGCATGGCCGGGTTGAGCCCCATCTGGATTGCGTGCACAAGCGGCCTCCTGCATTGAACGGCAGCATGCGAGCGATGCATACCATGGCGCAAGCAGTGGCTTTGGGCACGCGCTGCCCCTACACGCCCGCCGGGTAGGTCTCCGGAAGCTCGGTCGCGTCCCACTGCGCGTCGCGCTCCATCGGCTCCACCGCGCGTGTCGTGTCGATGTGGATCAGCGCGTCGAACTGCTCGGGCAGGCGGGCGAAGAAGTAGTGGCTCTGCCGCTCCGTCTCGGGGCGGTAGATCACGCCGATCGCGCGCTCGAGACGCGGCTCGCGCAGCGCCACGAGGTGGCGCCCGGCGCCGCGCAGCGGCAGCAGGAAGCGTTCGATGCCGGTGTCGTGCATCAGGCGCTCGTGGCTGTCGTGACGGGACGGCAGCACCTGCTTGCGCTCGGCCGGGGCGCCCCAGTCCGATGCCGCCGTCACGCTGCCGCGGTGGGTGCTGAAGCCGACGAGCACCGCATCGCGCCCATGCCGCTCGCGCACCAGCTGCCCGAGGTTGAGCTCGCCGCGGCGTTCGCCCATCTCGGTGGCGCGCGCGTCGCCCAGGTGCGAGTTGTGCGCCCACACCACGATCTTCGGGCGACGGCCGTGCCGCCCCAGGTGGCGTTCGAGCGCGCCCAGCGTCTCGGCCATGTGCCGGTCGCGCAGGTTCCACGACGACACGTCGCTCAAGTACATCGAGCGGTAGTACTCCTCCGCGTTCTTCACGAGCCGCGCGTTCTGCTCCGCGTCGAAGGCGGCCTCGGCATCGGCGTCACTGCCGAGCGTGGCAGCCGCCGTGCGGCGGCGCATGTCGACAAGCATGGAAACGACTTCCTGCTGGCACCCTTCGGCATCGCCCAGCCCTGTCAGCAGGCCGTAGTTCTGGCTGTCGTCGCCGAACTGGTCGAAACACGCATAACGCTCGCGGGCGCGCCGCGCCGCCGCGGGGTCCGCCCGGTCGAGGTAGTGCAGCACGGCGTCCATCGAGGCGTGCAGGCTGTACAGGTCGAGGCCGTAGAAGCCGCTGCGCCGCTCCTGCGGCTGCGTCGCGTTGTGCGCGCGCTGCCAATCGATGAAATCGATGACGTCGGTGTTGCGCCACATCCATGTCGGAAAGCGCTTGAAACCGGCCAGCGCGTCGACGGCGAAATCGTCGTCCCCCGCACCGCGCACGAAGCGGTTGACGCGATATGCATCCGGCCAGTCGCCTTCGATGGCGACGGCGTCGAAGCCCTTGTCCGCGATCAGGCGCTGCGTGATGCGTGCACGCTCGCGGTAGAACTCGTGCGTGCCGTGCGAGGCCTCGCCCAGCAGCACCACATGCGCGTCGCCGATCAGCTCCATCAAGGCGGCGTGGTCGTCGTCCTCGGCCAAAGGAATCGCCGCAGCGCGCAGCGCGCGCAGTGCTTCGGAATCAATGGCGGATCTCATCGCGCGCTCCTATGAGGTTGCATGGCTCGCGTTCTCCCTCGCAAGCGCCAGCAGGTCGCGCACCTCGTCGTCGCTGGTTTGCGAAAAGTCCTCGTACCACTGGCTGACGGCGCGAAAGGGTTCCGGCGTCGATGCGCAGACCACCTCGTCGGCCGCGCCGCGCAACTCCTCGCAGGTGTCGGCTGCGGCGGTCGGCACGGCGACCACGATGCGCGCGGGCTCCTGGCGGCGCAGAGCCTTCACGGCGGCGTGCATGGTCGAGCCGGTCGCAAGGCCGTCGTCGACCAGCAGCACCGTGCAGCCGCGCACCGCGGGCGGCGGCTGGTCGCCGCGGTACAGGCGCTCGCGGCGTTCCAGCTCCTCCTGCTCGCGGCGCGTCACCGC
>CAJPFZ010000348.1 GCA_905339355.1 Burkholderiaceae bacterium | reverse complement strand
AGGTCGTGCAGGCTGCGCACCACCGTGTCCAGGGTGCTCATCAACATGGCGCCCTGGGCATGGATGTCGCGCTTGAAGAGCGGCCGGGTGTCGGGCGCGAGTTCGAAGAGGCGGCCGTAGAAGAGGTCGGCTGCGGCGGCCCGGATGGGCAGCACGTGTTGCCAGGTGGCTTTGACGAGTTCGATTTGGGTAGAGGTCATGATCAGTCCTGGGTCGGAGGCGCCAGTGTTCCCAGCAGCGGCCACGATCACCTTCAGCCCGCCTTCAAAGTTGTTAAAGCCGGGGCTGGCGGCCGCCACTAAACTGCCGCGACGCCATGCCCAACCGCCTCCCGACGCCCGACCAGCCCGACGGCCTGCGCTTTGGCCGCTTCGAGATTCGAGCGCTGGAGCGCCACCTGCTCGATGAGGGCGAGCCCGTTGCGCTTGGGGGGCGTGCCTTCGATCTGCTGCTGGCGCTGGTCCAGCGCGCCGGGCAACTCGTCACGCGCAACGAACTGATCGAGCAGGTGTGGCCCGGCCGCGTGGTCGAGGAGAACAACCTGAGCGTGCAGGTCAATGCCTTGCGCAAGGTGCTCGGCGGCGACGTGCTGATCACCGTGCCGGGGCGCGGCTATCGGTTTGTCGCTCCGCTGGCGCCCGCCGGATCCGCCGCAGCGTCCGAGTCGGCCGCGCCGATGGGCCCTCGCACCAACCTGCCCGTGCTGCAGCCGCTGCTCATCGGCCGCAGCGACGATCTCGCTGCGCTCGGCACGCTGATCGAACAACACCGCTTGGTCACCGTGGTGGGTGCGGGCGGCATGGGCAAAACGCGCCTGGCACAGGCCCTGTTGCAGATGCGCGCGAGCGCCTATCCACAAGGTGTGTGCTGGGTCGAGCTGGGCCCTGTCGCGGGACCCGAGGCCCTGCCCGCCGCAGTGGCGGCGGCGCTGGGCCTGCAGTCGGCACCCGGCGACGCGCTGGCCCACCTGACGCGGGTGGTGGCCGGGCTGCAGATGCTGATCGCACTGGACAACGCCGAACACCTGCTGGAGGCCACGGCCGGGCTGGCGCAGGCGCTGCTGGAAGCGGCGCCTGCGCTGCATCTGGTGGTCACAAGCCAAGCCCCGCTGCGGCTGGCCCATGAACGGGTGCTGCGGCTCGGTCCGCTGGCGGTGCCGCAAGGGCCGTTGCCCGCGCAGCAGGCCCAGGCCTTCGGCGCCATCGCGCTCTTCTGCGAACGCGCGGCTGCGGCCGACCACCGGTTCGTTCTGGCCGATGCCGACGTGCCCACCGTGATCGAGCTGTGCCGGCGGCTGGACGGCGTGGCCCTGGCCATCGAGCTGGCGGCGTCGCGGGCGCCCGCATTGGGCGTGCAGCAGCTGCTGGCGTCGCTGTCGGACCGGCTGCGTTCCTTGAACAGCAACCGCAACCGCCTTGCGCCAGCCCGTCAGCAAAGCCTGCGCGCAGCGCTGGTGTGGAGCGTGGACCTGCTGACCCCGTTGCAGCGGCAGCTGTTTCGCCGCCTGGCCGTCGTGGCCGGCAGTGCGTCGCTGGCCCTGGTGCAGCACCTCGGCACCGCGGCAGAAGACGATCGGGCTGCCGACCCCTGGGCCATCGTCGACGCGCTGGACCAGCTGATCGAGCGCTCCCTGGTCGAGGTGGTGAATGCCGAAGCACCGAGCCCGCCGCGGTACCGGCTGCTGGAATCACCGCGTGCATTGGCTCTGGAGCAACTGGTGGCCGCAGGCGAAGAAGCGGGCTTGCGCCTGCGCCACGCGCAAGGCGTGCTGGCCGAGTTCGACGCCGCGTATGCGGCCTTGCACGCCGGCGAGCTCGGCATTCAGGATTGGCGGCGGCAGGGCGAGATGGAGCTGGACAACGCCCGCGCGGCGTTGGCCCACCTGAAGCAGGCCGAGATGCCGGACCAGGAGCTGGCGATGGCCAGCGTGATGATTCCGGCGGTGCTGAACGGCGAGCGTCTCGCACTGGCGCAGCGCTGCGAACAGCTGATCGAGGCCTGCAGCGCGGCGGGGCGCGTCCCGCCCCCGGTCAGGGTCTACCGAGCCTGGCGCGAGATCAGCGTGTCGCTGGCCAACACGCGGCCGCAGCGCAGCCTCGCTGCCGCATGGCAGGCGCTGGCCCTGGCGCGGCAGCTGGCCGCCACGCAGCCCGATCGCTACGCGCTGTACGACGCACTGTGCGCGGCGGCCCACATGGTGGTCGAGGACGACGGGGCGGCTGCGGCGCAGCGGCTGCTGCAGGAGGCCCGCGCCATCGAGGATGCGAACTGGCCGCCGCTGCGGCTGCTTCCGGGCTTGCGTGTGCAGGCGAGCATCGCGACGACGCGCGGCCAGGTCGACGAGGCGCTGCGGCTCTATCGGCGGCTGCTCGACGTGGGTCGCGCTGCCGGCGATACCGGCCTGAGCACCTTGCTGAACATCGCCAATGCCGAGTTGGCTTCCGGCGACGCGGCGGCGGCGGTTGCCAGCGGCACGCGGCTCGTGGCGCTGTTGCAGGGCATGCGCAACGAGAACCTCATGATCTTTTCGCGCGTCAACCTCGCGGCAGCCCACCTGATGTTGAGTCAGACCCAGTCGGCACGGCTGCAGCTGCAAGAGGCTTTGCCGGCAGCGCTGCGGATCTCGCTGCACGCGTGGCACGTCGACTACCTCGCTGAGCTTGCGGCACTGGAAGGCCGGCTCGAAGCCGCGGCCCAGCTCGTCAGTGCCGCCACGGCGCGCTACGAAGCGGCGGCCGACGCGCGCCAGGTCAACGAACAGCGTGCGCACCTGCGCACGCTCGACCTGTTGCGCACCGCGTGGGACGCGCCAAGCCTGGAAACGCTCGGCGTGCGGGGCCGCTCCCTGACGGACGCCGAGGTGGTGCAACTCGGGTTGCAAGCGGTGTAGTGGGCCGGTCGGAGGACATCCGATTTCCCCCCTAGATCGAAGCTTGCCGACGCCACGGCACCCTCCATATGATGCGGGCCACAGGGGACTCGCGGCCGATCGGGGCAACGGGCCCCGAGACCGGTGCACGTAAAAAAGGCCGGCACACACCTTGGTGGAGGCCTTATGCCCAAAGTCAGCTCCTCGGCGCGGTCGGTGCTTCGCTTTGCAGCGGTCACCATCGCCACTGCGATGTTCACGACGTCGGCCGCCGCCGCGCTCCTGGTCTACGACCCATTCGATGTCGATGCCGGGCCAGCCAGCTACCTGGCTGGCGATGACGCCACCGGCGTCAACGTGCTCGCCGGTCAGAACCCCGCCACCGGACCGACGGCCTTCTACGCCGGCGCCTGGATCCAGAGCGGCGGCGACGCGCAGGCGGTGAAAGACATCGGCAGCCTGGCCTATCCGCTGTTCCCCCAAAGCGGCGGCCAGATCCAGGAAACGCTGCAGTTCTCTTGCTGCACGTTCGGCCGAAGCGGTCGCGAGATCGCTGACGGCCTCGGCAGGGAAAGAGCCGCCCGCACCATCTACCAAAGCTTCCTGATCGACTTCGGCACGCAGGGCACCGACTCGCCGACCGATTTCGGCAAGCGTGGCTACGAGATGTGGAACGGCGGTATCGGCGATTCATTCCTCGCCGTCGACCTGTCGCTGAACCACTTCGCCGGCATCAACGCGCTGACTCTCGCCGTCACGACGGGCAGCGGAACCCAGTCGATGCTGGTCTCCGGCGGCGGACTGTCGCTGGCCGCGCTCGCCGGCGTGCATCTCGCGGTGTTCCGATTCGACTTCGACCCCGTCGCGCCCGACGTGGTCACCCTCTACCTCGACCCGGTGGATTCGATCGAGGCCAACTACGTGCCGGCCGCGTCTCTCGCCGTGGCGGCATCGGACCTGCATATCACCCACCACGGGGCGTTCAGCCAGTTCACCTTCTCGGGCGCCGGCCACGTTCCCGGCGCCTTCGATGAACTGCGTTGGGGGGACACGTTTGCCGACGTGACGCCGTTCGTGACGCCGCAGATTCCGGAGCCGTCCACGGTGAGCCTGTTGGCGCTGGGCCTGGCCGGCATCGCGTTGATGCGTCGTCGTCGCCAGGTGCCCCGGGACTGAAGGGTTTCGCGCGCGACACCCTCGCGCGCGGCGAGATTCCGGCGATGCGCGCCTGCCGCGATCAACCGGTCGCGAGCCGAAGAATCAACCACGCCGGCAAGCCGAGGTACAGCGTCGCAAGGGCGAATCGCTCGAGCCAGCGGCGAGCCTCGACGGCGTGGCCGGGGCGCAGCAGCACGGCCGCCACCGTGCCGACCTCCACCGCGGCGCGCAGCGCGGCGGCGCACAGCACCACCGCGATCGCCCAGGCGGCCCACCACAGCGCGAAGGCGTTGAGGTAGGCGGCCAGGCCGTGCGTGTAGAACTCGCCGAAGGAGCTGCCGTAGGCGATGTGCTGGTGCAGCCG
>CAJPFZ010000347.1 GCA_905339355.1 Burkholderiaceae bacterium | reverse complement strand
CCCGGGGCGAGCGACGTGCGGCTGATCCAGGACGCATACGAGAACTCGGTGGCGCTGGTGCAGCCCCACAGTCCGTCAGAGACGCTGAAGTTCACGTGCCTCTTCACCGTCGAGCACACCGGCTCGCGCGCCCTCGACCTGCCGCTCAGCCCGGGCGCCGAGCACTACCCTTTCGAATACGCGGCCGAGGATCGGCTGGTCCTGCAGCACTACCTCACGCCGTACTACGACGCCGACGAGGCGCTGATGGCGTGGGCACGCGGCTTCGTCGGCAAGGACAGCCGGCAGATCCTCGTCGACATGACACGCGGCATCCGCGAGACGATGAACTACCAGCCGCGCGACGAGGAAGGGGTGCAATCACCGGGCGAGACGCTGGCGCTGAAACAGGGCAGCTGCCGAGACTTCGCGACGCTGATGATCGAAGCGGTGCGCCGCCTCGGCTATGCGGCGCGCTTCGTCTCGGGCTACGTCTACACGCCCGAACTCGACGCGCCCTCGGACATGCGCAGCGCCGCCGGTGCCACCCATGCGTGGGTGCAGGTGTTCCTGCCCGGCGCGGGCTGGATGCCCTTCGACCCGACCAACAACCTGATCGGCGGCACCGACCTGATCCGCGTCGGCGTGGCGCGCCACGCGAGCCTCGCGTCGCCCGTCAGCGGCAGCTGGACCGGCGCGCCGGCCGATTACCTCGGGATGAGCGTCAACGTGACGGTCAGCAAGCGGACGCCTTGACGTGCCCGCTCAGCTGTCTGCGCCGTCTCCGTTCTGCCCGGCCGCACGTTCCGGCACGGTCGAGTATTCCTTCAGACGGTTGTAAAGCGTCTTCAGGCTGACGCCCAGCGTCGCGGCGGTCTTTTCCTTGTGGCGGCCGAAGTACTCGAGCGTCGCCAGCGTCACCTGGCGCTCGATCTCCGACAGCGGCGTGCCCACGCGGATCTGCAGCACGGGGGCGCCCGTCATCACCGGCAGCGGCGCGTCGGTGCTCGGCAGGCATTCGTCGACGATCGTGCTGTCGGGCGCCATCACGTAGGCGCGGTGCACGATGTTGCGCAGCTCGCGCACGTTGCCCGGCCAGCGGTAGGTCTGCAGGCGCTGCAGCGCCGATGGCGCGAAATGCTTGACGGCGCCTTCGCGGCGCGAGATCTCGTCGAGGAAGTGCTCGGCGATGAGCGGGATGTCCTCGTTGCGCTCGCGCAGCGGCGGCAGGTGGATCGGGAACACGTTGAGCCGGTACAGCAGATCCTCGCGCAGCTTGCCGGCCTGCACGGCTTCCATCGGGTTGCGGTTGGTGGCGGCGATCATGCGCACGTCGGTTTCCTGCACGGTGGTCGAGCCCACGCGCATGAAGGTGCCCGTCTCCAGCACCCGCAGCAGCTTGACTTGCAGGTCCAGCGGCATCTCGGTGATTTCGTCGAGGAACAGCGTGCCGCCGCTCGCGCGCTCGAAGAATCCCTGGTGCTGGCGGTCGGCACCGGTGAAGCTGCCCTTTTCGTGGCCGAAGATCTCGCTCTCGATGAGGTGCGGCGATATCGCGCCGCAGTTGACCGCGAGGAAGGGCTTGGCGCGGCGCCGGCTCAGGTCGTGCACGGTGCGTGCGACGACCTCTTTACCGCTGCCGCTTTCGCCGGTCACGAACACCGTGACCGCGGTGCCGGCCACGCGCAGGATCTGCTCGTAGACGCGGCGCATGCCGGGCGACTTGCCCCACAGCAGCCCGAAGTGGCCTTCCTGTTCGAGGCCGGACTGCAGGCTGTCGGCCTCGGCGCGCAGCGCCGACGGCTTGGTCACGCGCGACAGGATGCCGTGCAGCTGCTTCATGTTCAGCGGCTTGACGAGGTAGTCGGCCGCACCCAGGCGAAGCGCCTGGATCGAGGTTTCCAGGCTCGCGTGGCCGGTGATCAGCACCACCTCGGTGTTCTGCAGCTGCTTGGCGTCCTCGAACAGCTGCATGCCGTTGCCATCGGGCAGCATCAGGTCGAGCAGCACGATGTCGGGTTCCTGCAGCGCGAGCTGCCGGCGCGCATCGCGCAGCGAACCGGCCGTGGCGACCGTGAATCCTTCGGTCGCGATCAGCGCGGCCATCATTTCTGCCGAGTCCGCTTCGTCGTCGACTACCAATGCGTGAGGCATTGTTTGCTTCCTCCTGTGTGTCCGGGGCCCGCTGGGCTCGATGCTCCGTGCCCCCGGCCATCCGCCGGCGCGTCGACACGTTGCAAAGTGGGCCTGCGGCCTCCGGAACTCGGGCCCGACGGACGGGCCATGTGCGATTCGATCGGGTGCCGGCAGCTCTCGGCCGGCGTTCGTGGAAAGGCATTATGTGCGATTCGCCCAAGGCCCTTCCAGCTGTAATTGACTGTTTCAGGGGGCCTCGCAGGAGGCCTCGCGGGAGTTCAGGGAGGCACCCGACGGCGCACTCAGGCGGCCTTGCGCCGGCCGGCCGCCTTGGACTTAGCGCCCGACTTGCTTTCCCGCGCCGCCGCGGCGGAACGCAGTGGTGCGCGGTCCTCGCGTTCCTGCTTGGGCTCGCGCGTTGCTCGTCCACCCTTGGAAGCCTTCGCCGGCCGCGCGGCGTCCTCGTCGGCAGCCTTGCCGCCCTTGCCTCGCTTGAGGCTTCGTTGCAGCAGCTCGGTGAGGTCGACGACGTTGGAGGCGCGAGCACCCTCGGCTTCTTCCGGCTCGGGCTGGATCACCGTCTCCAGCTGGCCCGCATCGACCTTCTTCTTCACGAGGCTCATCACTTCCTCGGTGAAGGTGTCGTGGAATTGCTCGGGATCCCAGTGCGTGGTCAGCTCGTCGACGAGCTGCTCGGCCATCTCGAGTTCGCGCTCCTTCAGGCCGACGCCCTTGATGCCGCTCGGCGGCAGGTTGAGCTGCTCCCAGGTGCGTATCGACTCTCCCCAGCGCAGCAGGTTGAGCACCAGCGCAGGCCCCGAGGGGATCAAGGCGGCGAGGTGCTGCTTGGTCTGGATCACCACTCGCGCGATGCCCACGCGCCCGGTCTTCAGCAACGTCTCGCGCAGCAGCGCGTAGACCTTCTCGCCCTTGCCGACCGGCGACAGGTAGTAGGGCCGGTCCAGGTAGACGAACGGCAGCTCCTGCAGCGGCACGAACGCCTCGATCTCGATCGTCTGCGTCGACTTCGGGTAGGCCGCCTTGATCTCCTCTTCGGTCAGTACCACGTACTGGCCGTCGCTCGCTTCGATGCCCTTGACGATGTGGTCCTTGTCGACTTCCTTGCCGGTCTTCTTGTTGATGCGCTTGTAGCCCACCGGGTCCATCGTGCGCTTGTCCAGCCAGTCGAAGTCGATGCCGGTGTCGCTGGTCGCCGAATGCAGTGCGACCGGAATGTGCACGAGCCCGAAGCTGATGGCGCCTTTCCACAAGGTGCGGGTGCTGCTCTTGGTGGCCATCGTCGTGTCTCCAGTCATTTCGAGAAGCCGAGCGTCTTCATCGCCTTGGCGAGTGTCTGCCGGGTCCGGGCGTAATCCGCCCACGGGTCTTCGTCCGACTCGAGCCGCTCGTGGGCGTTGACGATCGTCCAGTGCGCGCCGCTCGTGAGTTCGGGCAGCTCGTCCCACGACACCGGGATCGATACGCCGAGGCCCGGGCGTGCACGCGCCGAGAAGGCGGCGGCCGTCGTGGCGCCGCGCCCGTTGCGCAGGTAGTCGGCGAAGACCTTGCCGACGCGGTTCTTCGGCCCGCTCTTGGCGACGAATCGCTGCGGCACGACTTGCGCGAGGTGCTGCACCACCGCCTGCGAGAAGTCCTTCACCGTGTCCCAGTCGTCACGCGGCGTGAGCGGCACCACGACGTGCAGGCCCTTGCCGCCGCTCGTCTTCAGGAAGCTCTTCAGGCCCAGCTCCGCGAGCAGCGTGCGCGTGAGATGAGCTGCCTCCTGCATCTCAGGCCAGGCGACGCCTTCGCCCGGGTCGAGGTCGAAGGTCATGCGGTCGGGCCGGTCGATGTTGCCCGTCTTGGCGTTCCAGGTGTGGAACTCGACGACGTTCATCTGCGCCGCGCCGATCAGGGCGGTGAACGACTCCACCGCAATCATCGGCGCGTGGCCCGGATCGAATGACGGATCGAGCAGCGTGATGCCGGGGATCTTCAGCGTCTGCGCGTGCTTCTGGAAGAACAGCTGCTGCGCGATGCCCGAGGGCGCGCGCACCAGCGCGACCGGGCGCTGGTGCAGGTGCGGCAGCATGCGCTTGGCGGCATGCAGGTAGTAGTTGACGAGGTCCTGTTTGGTCAGCCCGGTGCTAGGGTCGATCACCCGCTCGGGATGGGTGATGCGCAAGTCCTTGGGCAGGTCGGGCAGATCACGCACGGCCGGCGCTGCCGATCGCGCTGCCGACCGAGCTGTGGCGCGCTTGCGCGGCGCGCTCGTGGCCGCGGCCTTCTTCGCCACTGCCTTCGCCGGCAACGGCGTTTCCTTGCCGATCGCCGCGGCGGGCTTGTCGCTGCGCAGGCCGTGGAACACCGAGTGCCGGATGCGCCCGTCGGGTGTCCACTCCGAGAACGACACCTCGGCCACCAGCTTGGGGCTGACCCAATGGCCGCGCGCTTCGGCCGGCCGCTTCGCCAGCGGCGTCTTGTCGAGACGAATCGCCTTCAGCTGCTTCTCGATCGACTTGAGGGCGGCGGTATCGAAACCCGCGCCCACCTTGCCGGCGTACCGCAGCTCGCCTGCCTCGTCGTGGATCGCCAGCAGCAGCGAGCCAATGCCCACGCGCGAGCCCTCGGGGTCGGTGTAGCCGACGACCACGAACTCCTGCCGGTGCGTGCACTTGAGCTTGATCCAGCTCGGCGAGCGCCGCGACACGTAGACCGAATCGCGCCGCTTGCCGATCACGCCCTCGAGCTTGAGGCGGCAGGCGTTCTGCAGGATCTCCTCGGGCGGCGCGCTGAAGTCCTCGCTGAAGCGGATGCGCTCGCCCGTCTTCCCTTCGAGCAGGCGCTGCAGCAAGGCGCGCCGCTCGACGAGCGGCACCTGGCGCAGGTCGTGACCGTCGAAGTAGGGAAGGTCGAAGAGGCAGTAGACGATGCGGTCGGCGCGCGATGAATCGAAGGCGTTCTGCAAGGCGTTGAAGTCGGGCGCACCCTGCTTGTTGTTGACGACGATTTCGCCGTCGAGCCAGCCCGAAGGCAGTCCGAGCGCACGCACCGCCTGCGCAACCGGCTTCAACCTCGACGTCCAATCGTTGCCGTTGCGCGTGAACAGGCGCACATCGGCGCCATCGACGCCATCGACGCGCGCGAGCAGGCGATAGCCGTCGAACTTGATCTCGTACACCCAGTCGTCGCCCGGCGGAGCGCGGTCGACCAGGGTCGCGAGCTGGGGCGAGAAGGCAAGCGGGAGCTCGGCTGGCGTGGTGCCCTCAGGCAGCGCCGGCGTCGCCGCCTTGGCCCGGCGCGGCGCGGCACGGCCACTCGCGCGAGCGACGGCCGCATCGGTCTTCTTTGCCGCCTTGGTCGTCACCTTGGGCGCAAAGCCTGCCGCATGCTTGGTGCCGCTGAGCACGCTGTCGGGCAGTTCATCGACCACGCTGAACTGCGACGCGGGCTGGGCGAACTCGTCGCGTTCCTTGATCAGCAGCCAGGGCGGCTGGCGTTCGTCGGCGCGGCCGTGCATGCGCACCAGGGTCCACGCGCCATGCAGCTTCTCGCCGCGCAACACGAACTTGAGCTTGCCGGCGGCATAGCCGGCGGCCGCGTCGCCGACCGGCTCCCAGGTGCCGCGGTCCCACACGATCACCGTGCCGGCCCCGTACTGGCCTGGCGGGATCACGCCTTCGAAGCTGCCATAGGAGATCGGGTGGTCCTCCACCTGGACCGCCATGCGCTTGTCGGTCGGGTCGAAGCTCGGGCCCTTGGGCACCGCCCAGCTCTTCAGCGTGCCGTCCAGTTCGAGCCGAAAGTCGTAGTGCAACCGGCTCGCGGCATGTTTCTGCACCACGAAGCCCAGTGCGCGACTGGACTTCGTGGCGCCGCCCTTGGGCTCGGGCGTGAGCGTGAAGTCGCGCTTCTCGCGGTAGCGCTGCAGCAGATCGGCCATGTCCCGGTCGGAGGTTTCACACACCCCCACAGAGCAATCGAAGTTCCTGCGCGGCCAGCGGTGTAAGAACTGCGCGCGGTTGTAGCTTGCGCGTGCCGCGGACTGCCAAAGCTGCATGCGAGGCACGCGGCCCTTGCGCGGTTTCGCGCCGGGAACGAGGGTTGCTGACCCGCAGGCTTGCGACCCGGCTTCCGCCGGGATGTCCCGTTCACTCCCAGGAGTCAAGCCATGCCCAGAATCAGTGAAGTCATGACCCGCGGCGTCGAGGTCGTTCCGCCGGATGCGTCGCTGCAGCGCGCCGCTCAGCTGATGGACGAACTCAACGTCGGCGCCTTGCCGGTCTGCAAAGGCAGCGAGCTGGTCGGCATGATCACCGACCGCGACATCACCGTGCGCGCCACTGCCATCGGGCTCGAGCCCGCGCAGCATTGCGTATCGGAAGTGATGACGCAGCAGACCCGCTGGTGCACCGAGGATCAGAGCACCGAAGAAGTGATGAAGCAGATGGGCGACGTGCAGATCCGCCGCCTGCCGGTGCTCAACGACAAGCGCGAGATCGTCGGCATCGTCTCGCTGGGCGACCTCGCCACGCGCCAGTCGCAGCACACCGACGAGGTGCTGCGCGAGGTCTCGTGGCCCTCGGAACCCGACCGTCCTCAGACCAACACATCGACGCAGCACTGATGGCCACCGGCCCCGCCGCCGGCCAGCAGCCCGAGGTGCTGGTGATCGGCGGCGGGCCGGCCGGGCTCGTTGCAGCGCTCTATCTCGCGCGCTTTCGCCGCCGCGTGCTGCTCGTCGAGGACGGCCACAGCCGCGCGGCGCGCATCCCCCGCTCGCACAACTATCCCGGCTTTCCCGACGGCGTGGCCGGAACCGAACTCCTGAGCGCAATGCGCAGCCAGGCGGCACGCTACGGAGTGCACTTCGCCACCGGGCGTGTCGAGTCGGTCTCTGTCGAACCCGAGAGTTTCAAGGTCGAGTGGAACGGCAGCAGCGTTTCACCGCGCAAGCTTGTGCTCGCGACCGGCGTCAGCGACGTGGCACCCGCCATGCCGCACCTCGCGCAGGCGCTGCAAGAAGGTGCGCTGCGCTACTGCCCGGTGTGCGATGGGTTCGAGGTGATCGGCCAGGCCGTCGGCCTGCTCGTCGACGATGGCTCGGACACGCAGGAAGCGCTGTACCTGCGGCACTTCACGGAGCGCGTGACGCTGTTTCCCGTGTCGCGCGGCGTGCACTTCAGCGAGTCTCAGCGGCGCGAACTCGACGAGGCCGGCGTTAGCCGAGTCGCCGAGCCCGTCGAGAGCCTTCGCCTGTGGGAAGGCCGCGTGACGGTGCGCCACGGCGGAGAGGAGACCGTCGTCGATTCGCTCTACGGCGGGCTCGGCCTGAAGGTGCATTCCGAACTCGGGCGGCACCTGGGCGCGCAGCATGACGAGCACGGCTACCTTCTCACGGACCGCCACCAGGAAACCACCGTCAAGGGGCTGTATGCCGCCGGCGACGTGGTGAAGGCGCTGAACCAGATCTCGGTGGCGGTGGGCCAGGCGGCCGTGGCTGCTTCGGCCATTCACATGGCGTTGCTGCAAGGCCGCTGACGGCAGCGCCGTCCGCGCTGCGGGGACGGGTACACCGCTTGCCACCTCCCCTCATGCCAAGCCGCGAAGGCCGCGCGACCCGCGCTCACGCAGATGGGCGGGCCCACACTGGACGATGTGGTGCCCGACGCGAACGGACATCTGCCGCAGCATGCGTCGATGCACCCGCCTCTGCGGCTTGGCCCTTTTCAACGCAACACACGCGCGGGCGCACGCATCATGAAGAAGACACCCTCGAATCCCAAGTCCGCAGCGTCGGGCAGCAGCAAGAAGGCCACTGCCACCAAGGCCGCGTCGCGCAACACCGCCAGCGGGCCGTCGCATCCCGGCCCCGCTGCGGCGGGCGACCTGCCGTCGCAAAAGCAGGCGGGCGTGCAGGCACTCGCGGCCGCGATGCCGCACAACGAGAACAAGCCGCTCGAACATGGCCGCGACAACGCGATCTCGCCGCCGCAGGGCATGGCAGCCGAACCCGAGTCGCCGATCGTCACGGGCAGCACCCTGTCCGACGCGAACGCCTCCGACAAGGTCGGTGCCGGCACGCCGCCCGTCGGCGAGAACCACACCATCGGCACGCTCGACCGCGTTCGCGCCGATGCGACCGGACAGGTGCTCACGACGAACCAGGGCGTCCCCATCGCCGACAACCAGAACTCGCTGAAGGCGGGCCTGCGCGGGCCGACGCTGCTCGAGGACTTCATCCTGCGCGAGAAGATCACGCACTTCGACCACGAGCGCATCCCCGAGCGCGTGGTGCATGCGCGGGGATCGGCCGCGCACGGCTACTTCGAGTGCACCATGGCGATTCCCGAACTCACGCGCGCCGCGCCGTTCCAGCAGGTGGGCAAACGCACGCCGACCTTCGTGCGCTTCTCGACGGTCGCGGGCGAGCGCGGGTCGTTCGATCTCGCGCGCGACGTGCGCGGCTTCGCGGTGAAGTTCTACACCGACGAAGGCAACTGGGACCTCGTGGGCAACAACATGCCGGTGTTCTTCATCCAGGACGCGATGAAGTTCCCCGACCTCGTGCACGCGGTCAAGCCCGAACCGCACCACGCGATGCCGCAGGCGGCCTCGGCGCACGACACCTTCTGGGACTTCGTCTCGCTGATGCCCGAGTCGACGCACATGCTGATGTGGCTGATGTCCGACCGTGCGATCCCGCGCAGCTACCGCATGATGCAGGGCTTCGGCGTGCACAGCTTCCGCTTCGTCAACGAACAGGGCGAGTCGGTGTTCGTGAAGTTCCACTGGACACCGCTGCAAGGCGCCCACTCGGTGCTGTGGGACGAAGCGGTGAAGATCAACGGCGCCGACCCCGACTTCCACCGGCGCGACCTGTGGGAGGCCATCGAGGCCGGCGAGTACCCGGAATGGGAACTGGGCCTGCAGATCTTCACCGAGGAGCAGGCCGAGCAGTTCAGCTTCGACATCCTCGACGCCACCAAGATCATCCCCGAGGAACTGGTTCCGCTGGTCACGGTGGGCCGCCTGGTGCTCAACCGCAACCCGGACAACTTCTTCGCCGAGACGGAGCAAGTCGCGTTCTGTACCGCCCACGTGGTTCCGGGCATCGACTTCAGCAACGATCCGCTGCTGGCCGGGCGAATCCACTCGTACGTGGACACGCAGATCACGCGGCTGGGCGGACCCAACTTCCACGAGATCCCGATCAACTCGCCTATCGCGCCGGTCAACAACAACCAGCGCGACGGCCTGCATCGCCAGGCGATCCACCGCGGCCGCGTCTCGTACGAGCCGAACTCGCTTGCCGGCGGCTGCCCGTTCCAGGCCGGCGCGCGCGGCTTCGTGTCCTTTCCGCAGCCGACGCAGGAAGACAAGCTGCGCGGCAAGCCGGAGAAGTTTGCCGACCATTACACACAGGCCGCCCTGTTTTACGAAAGCCAGAGCGAAGCCGAGAAGATGCACATCGCAGGCGCTTTCCGCTTCGAACTGAGCAAGGTGACGGTTCCCGCCATCCGCGAACGCATGCTGGCCTCGCTGCGCAACGCATCGGAAGAGCTCGCCGCCAACGTGGCGCAGAACCTGGGCATGGAGCTTCCGCCGGCGCTGCCGCTGGCGATCGCAAGCCCGGTCGAGCCGGAGGTGACGGTGTCGCCGAAGCTGTCGCTGATGGCGTTTCCGGGCGAGCGCGGCATACGCACGCGCAAGGTGGCGATCCTCGTGGCCGACGGCGTCGACGGCGAATCGATCGCCGCGCTGCAGGCAGCCCTTCTCGACGAAGGCGCCGTCGCGCGTCTGGTGGGCATCCGCGTGGGGCGTGTCACCACCGCGTCGGGCGAAACACTCGAGGCCGACGCATCGATGGAGAACTCGCCCTCGGTGCTGTTCGACGGGCTCATCCTGCCCGACGGTCAGGCCGGCGTGGACATGCTCGCGCGGGACGGACACACGATGGAGTTCATCCAGAACCAGGTCCGGCACTGCAAGACCGTGCTCGCCCTCGGCGCATCGCAGGCCCTGCTGGAGCAGGCCGGCGTGTCGCTGACGCTGCCCTCGGGCGAGCCCGACCCCGGCATCTCCGCCGCCGCGGCCGATCAGGCCGGCGACGCCGCG
>CAJPFZ010000346.1 GCA_905339355.1 Burkholderiaceae bacterium | reverse complement strand
GCCTCGCAGACGGCCAGCCCCGGGGCGGCGCGCAGCTTCACGCTCACGGTCACCAACAGGAACACCAGCGCGTGCGGCACCTCCACATTTGCCTTGAGCCAGGTGTTGCCGAGCGGCTTCAGCGGTTCGTTTTCGTCGTCGAGCCTGGCGCTCGGCGCCGGGTCGAGCGGCTCGGTGACGTGGACAGCGGCGTCCGGCTCCACGGCCGTGCCGGCGACCTACACCCTCGACGCGACCGCCGCCGATTCGGCGAACTCGACCTCCCGGACCACGTCGCACGCGTCGTACATCATCTACGCGGCCGACTCGACGCCGCCCAGCGTCAGCATCACGAGTCCCTCGGCAACGACGATCAGTTCGCGCACCACTCTGAGCATTGCCGCTTCGGCCAGCGACGCGTCGGGCATTCAGGCGGTGGAGTTCCACGGCGACGGGAAGCTGCTCGCGCGTGACACGTCAGCGCCCTATTCGGCCAACTGGAACCTGCGCAAGGTCGGCAAGGGAAGCCACACGATCAAGGCGCGGGCGATCGACAACGCCGGCAACGCGGCCGAGCAGTCGGTGACGATCACCGTCAACTGACAGCGGTCGCGCCCATAGAAAAGCCCCGCAGAGCGGGGCTTTTTGCTGTCGGAACCAAGCGCCTGCGACGGCGCGAGCTCTCAGTCGGCGCGGCGACGACGGGCCATGAAGCCCACGATGCCCAGGCCGGCCAGCATCAGCGCGTAGGTTTCCGGCTCCGGGATGCCGGGGACGATCGGGCTGCCCGCGTACAGCGAGGCATGCGACAGCGCGTTCGGAATGCCCTGATTGTTCAGGTTGGTGCCTTCGGTGGAGAAATCGATCGACGAAATCGCGTCGCCGCTGCCGTCGTAGAAGTACAGGCTGAACTGGTTGCCTGCCTTCAGCGCCAGGACGAAGGGGCCGTCGATGGCCGAATCGAAGGTCAACGTGCCTTCGGTGACTTCAGGGTTGGACGCGAACGGCCCGAAGGTGAGGACCGTGTCGGACGAGCCGATGTATGAAAAACTGCCCCATCCCGAAATGGCGGCCAGCACGTCGACTTGCTGGTTCTTGTCGTTGCCGTCAAAGGAACCCAGGCAGGCGAACGAGTTGGGATCGACGTCGGCAGTGTTGCACGCGGGCGAGGTGGGGGTGAGAGCGGCGCTGGCCGATGCGCCTGCCAGGGCGAGGGCCGCGATGGCGACTGATTTGAGCGAGAACTTCAACATTTGGACTCCCATCCATTGAAACCGAAACGTGGCTTCCGTCTCCGTTTCTGAGACTTTTTGCCACCGGGTAGCCTTCATTGTCGGCGCCCGTGCCAAGTGAACAAGGCGTCGACCCCCCCTATTCAAGGTGCTAAAAGTGCGATTCGCACACTTCGTTCTAGGGGGGTAAAACCCTGTTCGGAAAAGACTTCCGGTGTTCGGCGTCAAAGCCGCGTACCGCGCCACCGCAGGCAGGCGATGTACCCCTCGTAGAATTCGCTCTTTCACGCACATTCACGAGCAAGGAACCGCCATGTCGATGGAAGACCGCGACGGCAAGATCTGGATGGACGGCCAGCTGGTCGACTGGCGCGACGCCAAGATCCACGTTCTCACCCACACGCTGCACTATGGCTGCGGCGCCTTCGAAGGGGTGCGCGCCTACAAGACGGCGGGCGGCACGGCCATCTTCCGGCTGCGCGAGCACACCGAGCGGCTGTTCAACAGCGCCAAGATCCTGCGCATGAAGATCCCGTTCTCGATGGACGAAGTGATCGAGGCGCAGCGCACCGTCGTGCGCGAGAACAAGCTCGAGAGCTGCTACCTGCGCCCGCTGACCTGGATCGGCTCCGAGAAGCTGGGCGTGAGCCCCAAGGGCAACAAGATCCACCTGATGATCGCCGCCTGGGCCTGGGGCGCCTACCTGGGCGAAGAGGGCCTCAAGCGAGGCATCCGGGTCAAGACCTCGAGCTTCACGCGCCACCACGTCAACATCACGATGACGCAGGCGAAGACGGTCAGCAACTACACCAACTCGATCCTCGCCAACATGGAGGCCACGGACGACGGCTACGACGAGGCCATGCTGCTCGACGCCTCCGGTTTCGTGAGCGAAGGTGCCGGCGAGAACCTCTTCGTCATCAAGAACGGCGTGGTCTACACGCCCGACCTGTCGGCCGGCGCCTTGAACGGCATCACGCGCAACACGATCTTCTCGATCTGCGAGGACCTGAAGCTGAAGGTGGTCGAAAAGCGCATCACGCGCGACGAGGTCTACATCTGCGACGAGGCGTTCTTCACCGGCACGGCGGCCGAGGTGACGCCGATCCGCGAACTCGACCGCATCGAGCTGGGCAGCGGCTCGCGAGGGCCGATCACCGAGAAGATCCAGGCTGCGTTCTTCGACATCGTGAACGGGCGCAATCCGAAATATGCCGAGTGGCTGACCCGAGTCTGAACAACATGAACCAAACGAGCTCGACGGTCGAAGTGACCTCCAAGGATCTGCACGGCCACGGCGTGGTCTTCTGCCCCAATCCGAAGATGCCGCTGTGGAGCGGCCACCCGCGCGTCTTCATCGACGTCGCGGGCACCGGCGAAGGCAAGTGCCCCTACTGCGGCACCGTCTACAAGCTGAAGGCCGGCGAAGTGGTGGGACACGGCCACTGAGAAGGTGTTGGGGCGGGCGCCCTTCTTGTTGTCCGGCGTCCGCAGAGTTTTCTCAGATCTGCAGCTTGCCCATCCACAGTACCGGCCCGGTCGGCGCGCCGGTCGGCGAGCCGCCCGGCGGCTCCAGGCTCACCGCCAGGGCGGCGGTGTTGTCGAGCACCCGTCCCCGTTTGACGATCGTCGTGCCCTGCGCCGAGATCAGGCCCAGCGAGCGCGGGGCGCCGTCGCCCGGCACGGCCCACAGCTCTAGGGCGCGATGGGCATCGAGGCTCACCGCTTGCAGCGGCTTGGTGACGAGCGCACGCCCATCGCCGCTGATGCTCGCCACGAAGCTGGCCGGCACCACGGCGCCATCGGCGCGCGCGCCGGTGGCGCTCAGCACGACGACGATCGGCGGCTGCGCCGGCCCGGGGCTGGCCAGCAGCACCGACAGGGTGATCGCCGCGACGCTTGCCATGGCGGCCAGGCCGCGCCACAGCGCGAGCCGCTCCCACCAGCCGGCCGGCGCGACGGCGGCTGGCGCAGCCGCAGCGCCGCCGAGGCGGGCTTCGATGCGATCCCACACGCGCGCAGGCGGCTGTTGGCCCGGCAGACTGACGGTCAGCGGCATCAGCCGCGCCTGCCAGTCGCGCACCGCCGCGCGCATCGCCGGGTGCGCGGGCAGCAGGGCTTCGAAGCGGCGGCGCGCAGGGCCGCGCAGCGTGCCGGCGACGTAGTCGGCGGCCAGGCGATCGGCGAGTTCGGGGCGGCTGTAGTCCATGGTCAGGCGGCTTGGCACCCCGCGGGCCGCAAAGGGGCCTTTTCAGGCCCCGGGAGGCGGGAGCGAAGCGACGTGGAGGTTGTCATTCTCAGCGTCCTTCGGCCGATTGATCGTCGCGGCGCGCCGCCTGTTCCAGGCAGCTCTTGAGCGACAGCAGTGCGCGCCGCACCCAGCTCTTCACGGTGCCCAGCGGCTGGCCCATCTTCTCGGCCACCTCGGCATGGCTGAGCCCGTCGTAGAAAGCGAGCGCGACGCTTTGCCGCTGCGGCGGCGACAAGTCCTGCATGCAATGCGACAGCACGCGTGCGTCCGAGGCCCGGCTCAGCAGGTCGAGCGGTCCCGGCCGGTCGTCGGCAGTGGTGTCGTACACGTCGCTGTCCTCGTCGCCGGCGCCGGTGTGGGCGGGTTGCAGTTGCGGTTGGGTCTGGGCGCGCCGCAGGCTGTCGATGGCGCGGTTGCGGGCAATGCTCGTCAACCACGTCAGCGGTTGGCTCTGCGCCGCGTCGAATCCACTGGCAGCGCGCCAGACGTTGACATAGACCTCCTGGAGGATGTCCTCGGCCTGCGCCCTGTCCCTGCAGATACGCAACACCACGGCGAACAGATGCGAGCTGCTCTTCTCGTAAAGCATGGCAAAAGCCGCACGATCGCCCAGGCCGGAGCGTGCCAGCAGCTGCGCGAGTTCGCGGCTGCGTTCGGTCCAGTCGTGAGTGGGCGCAGGCATCTCGATGGGCGGTTCGTTCGGCGCGCGGCATTATGAGTGCGATTCGTACAATCGCGCACACCATGCCCGCCGCCCACGAGTTCGTTCTCACGCTGTCCTGCCCCGACGCCAAGGGCATCGTCTACGCCGTCTCGGGCTTGCTGTACCAGGCGGGCTGCAACATCGTCGACTCCCAGCAGTTCGGCGACGTGCAAAGCGAGGACGGTACGGGGCTGTTCTTCATGCGCGTGCACTTCGAGGCGCCGGCGCACCTCTCGGGGCCGGGCACGCTGGCGCAGCTCTTCACCAACGTGCGCGAGCAGTTCCGCATGGAGGCGAGCTTTCATTCGCTTGCGCACAAGCCGCGGCTGCTGCTCATGGTGAGCAAGCACGGGCACTGCCTGAACGACCTGCTGTTCCGCGCGCAATCGGGCCAGCTCGACATCGAGGTGAGCGCGATCGTCTCCAACCATCCGGACTTCGCCGAACTCGCCGCCGGCTACCGCGTCCCGTTCCACCATCTGCCGCTGCCGGCGGGGGCGTCGGCCGAGGCGAAGCGCGCCCAGGAGCGGCAGGTCGAGGCGCTGGCGAGCGAGCTGCAGGTCGACCTGGTCGTGCTGGCGCGCTACATGCAGATCCTGAGCCCCGAGTTCTGCACCTTCCTCAAAGGCCGCGCGATCAACATCCACCACAGCTTCCTGCCGAGCTTCAAGGGCGCCAAGCCGTACTACCAGGCGCATGACCGCGGCGTGAAGCTGATCGGCGCGACGGCACATTACGTGACGGCCGACCTCGACGAGGGGCCGATCATCGAGCAGGACGTCGAGCGCGTCGATCATTCGCTCTCGCCCGAAGAGATCACCGCGGTCGGCCGCGACGTCGAAAGCGTCGTGCTCGCCCGCGCCGTGCGCTGGCACGTGCAGCACCGCGTGCTGATGAACGGGCACAAGACCGTCGTTTTCACCTGAGAAGGTGCGAACGAATCCGACATGGCCGCTCATTCCGCCCAAACGCCCCCACTCGTCGTTGCAAATGCTCGCCGTAGCCCGAGCTACGGCTGTGCTTTGCGCCTAGATTGGGACCGTTTGGACGGCCTGCTCGGCCACGCCGGATTCATTCACACCTTCTGAGGCCCCGCCAGGATGCCGCGCGTCAAACCACCCCCCGCCCTGCTGGGCAGTCCCGAGGACATCGAGGCCCAGTTCTACGAAGCGCTGCAGCGCGGCGACATCGACCGGCTGATGGCCGTGTGGTCCGACGACGACGAGATCGTCTGCGTGCACCCGGGCGGACCGCGACTGGTCGGTGCGGTAGCCATCCGCGCGAGCTTCGAAGGCATCTTCTCCAACGGCGCGGTCGATGCGACCCCGGAAAAAGTGCGGCGCGTGCTGAGCCACTCGAGCGCCATGCACAACGTGCTCGAGCGGGTGCAGGTGATGGGCCAGGACGGCCCGCAATCGGCCTGGGTCATCGCGACCAACGTGTACCTCAAGGGGGCGCAGGGTTGGCGCATGGTGGCGCACCACGCGAGTCCCGGCACGCCGCAGGAGGTGCAGGAGATCGTCGAGTCCGCGTCCGTCCTGCACTGATGGATCGCAGCTACCGGGCGCCCTGGTGGCTGCCGGGCGGCCACGCACAGACCATCTGGCCGGCGCTGTTCGCCAAACGCTTCGAGGGCGCCGCGCCGAGCTTCGAGCGCGAGCGCTGGACGACGCCCGATGGCGATTTCGTCGACGTCGATTCGCTGCGCTCGCCGGTAGGCGCCGAAGCCCCGCTGCTGGTGCTGTTCCACGGGCTCGAAGGCTCGTCGCGCAGCCACTATGCGCAGGCCTTCGCGCACTGGGCGCGCTGCAACGGCTGGCAATTCGCGCTGCCGCACTTCCGCGGCTGCTCGGGCGAACTCAACCTCGCGCCGCGCGCCTACCACTCGGGTGACCACGAGGAGATCGGCTGGATGCTGGCCCAGCTGCGCGCGCGCCACCGCGGCGCGATGGTGGCGGTCGGCGTTTCGCTCGGCGGCAATGCCTTGCTGCGCTGGGCCGAGGAAGCCGGCGCGGCGGCGGCAGCCACCGTGGGCGCGGTGGCGGCGGTGTGCTCGCCGATCGATCTCGCCGCCGGAGGCCGCGCGATTGGCCGCGGCTTCAACCGCCTCGTCTACACCCGCATGTTCCTGCGCACGATGGTCCCGAAGGCGCTGCGCAAGCTGGCGCAGCATCCGGGCCTGTTCGATCGCGAGCGGCTGTTGCAGGCGCGCGACCTCTACGAGTTCGACAACATCTTCACCGCGCCGCTGCACGGCTTCAAGAACACCGACGACTACTGGTCGCGCGGCTCGGCCAAGCCGCACCTGCACCGCATCCGCATCCCGGCGCTGGTGCTCAACGCGCGCAACGACCCCTTCGTGCCGGCAAGCTGCCTGCCGTCGCCGGCCGAGGTCGGTTCGCACGTCACGCTGTGGCATCCGGCGCAGGGCGGCCACGTCGGTTTTCCCTCGGGGCGCTTCCCGGGCCATGTACTCGCGCTGCCGCAAGGGGTGATGGCTTGGGTCCGCTCGGTGCTCTGAGCGAACATCACGGAATGAAACCCCCGCGTCGCTCCGCTCCTGCCCTTGAAGTGCGTTTCATGCGTCGTGGGTCGGGCGGCGCAATGGACCACTGAAATGGACGACATCGTCAAGGCAGCGCTGAAGAAGTGGCCCCATGTGCCGCATTGCCACGGCTGGCTCGCGCTCGACGCGCGCGGCGACTGGTACATGCGCGACGAGCGTGTGCAGGCGGCCGGCCCGTTCCCGCAGGTCAAGGGCAGCCGCATCGTGCACGAGAAGCTGCGCGAGTTCATCCATCGCAACTACCTGAGCGACGAAGCCGGCAACTGGTTCTTCCAGAACGGCCCGCAGCGGGTCTATGTGCAGCTCGAAGCCGCGCCCTGGGTTTGGCGGCTGCAGGAAAGCGTGGAGGGCGTCGCCGTGTGCAGCCACACCGGGCGCGAGGCGCAGGCCGAGGGCTGCTGGCTCGACGAGCACGGCCGCCTGTTCCTGTCGACCGACATCGGCTTGGGGCTCGTGCACACGCAGGACATGGGCATCGCGGCGCAGGCGGTGGAGAGCGGCCTGTGGACGCCGAACGAGGTTCGCTTCGATGAATTGCCGGCACGCTTCGGCTATCGGCTCGACCCGGCGGCACCGCGCTGAGGCGAAAAAAAGCCGACCACTCGGGTCGGCTCTGGGGTTGTGCAGCGCGCCTACTTCGCCTGGTTCGCCATGTAGGTCACGACGGCCTTGATATCGGCGTCGCTCGCACTGGAGCCGCCCTTGGGCGGCATCGCGCCCTTGCCTTTGATGACGCTGGTGGTCAAGCCATCGATGCCGAGGGCGAGGCGCGGCGCCCAAGCCGCCTTGTCGCCGAGCTTGGGCGCGCCCGCTACGCCGGCGGCGTGGCAGGCGGCGCAGTTCTGTGCATACAGCGGCGGCGCGGCGTCCGCCTGCGGCGCGGCGGCGGTGCTCACGGGGGCCGGTGCGGGAGCGGCCGCTGCCGCCACCGGTGCCGCGGCGGGGGGCGTTGCGGCCGCCGCGGCCGCCGCGGCCGGCGCCGGTGCCTTCGGTTCTTCGAACTTGGCACCCGCCTTGTTGGCCATGTAGACCACGGCGCGGCTGATCTCGAGTTCGGTGTGGTCGCCACCGCCTTGCGCCGGCATCGCGCCCTTGCCCTTGACGGCACTGGTCAGCAAGACGTTGAAGCCTTGCGCCAGCCGCGGCGCCCAGGCCGCGTTGTCGCCGAGTTTGGGGGCGTTGAGCGTGCCCGCCGCGTGGCAGGCGGCGCAGACCGTGGTGTAGACCTGTTCGCCCGACT
This sequence comes from Burkholderiaceae bacterium, assembly GCA_905339355.1. GTDB lineage: Bacteria > Pseudomonadota > Gammaproteobacteria > Burkholderiales > Burkholderiaceae_C > Albitalea. The sequence continues at coordinate 4,034 of CAJPFZ010000346.1, read as the reverse complement.
TCAGCGCGGCCGGATCCGAAGCGTCCTTGACCTCGACCATGCCGACCGGGCGGATGCGCTCGGCGGTGGCCTGCGCGCCCATGGCATCGCTGCCGGCGGCCGGCTTCTTGTCGGCCGCGACGTAGATCACCAGCAGGATGATCGCGATGATCGGCACCACGAAGGCGAAGAACACCGCGAGGATGAGCTGCTTGGGTGTCTTGATGGGGCCTTCGTGGGGGCCGTCGTCGGCGTGCGGGTGAGTGGCGTCGCTCATGGAGTCCTCGACTGCGTGGAGATGGTCTTGCCCGGCTAGGCGCGGGCAACGCAAAACCCGTCGATTATAAAGGGCTGACCTTGACCGGCGGGCCGCGCCCCAGCGGGGGATGAAGCGCGATGCGATAATGCGCGCCACGCGCCCGTAGCTCAATGGATAGAGTACTGCCCTCCGAAGGCAGGGGTTGCTGGTTCGATCCCAGCCGGGCGCGCCACCCGTTGATGGCGAACGTCGGCGCGCTGTGCTCCCCGCGCAGCTACTTGGCCGGTTCGCTGTGCGCCACCCGGGTATGCGCTGCGGCGCGCAGCAGCCGTTGCAGCACGTCGAGATCGGCCGGCTTCACCAGGTGGTGATCGAAGCCTGCCGCCTGCGACTTCTCGTGATCCGACGCTTGCCCGTAGCCCGTGAGTGCGATCAGCACGGCGCCTTCGACCTGCGGCATCGCTCGCAGTCGCCGCGCGAGTTCGATGCCGTCCATGCCGGGCAATCCGATGTCCAGAACGAACACGTCGATGTGCTGCTCGCGCGCTTGCTGCAGGGCCGAGGCCGCACTGCCCGCCACCAGCGCCACGTGGCCTTCGAGCGCGAGCCACTGCGCCAGCGTCTGCGCCGCATCCTGGTTGTCGTCGACGACGAGCACCGTGAGGGCCTCGCCCACATCCGCCACGGGCGGGGCCGGCCGTGCGGGCGCACGCGCAGGCGTTGGCAGGCGCGGCAGCTGGAAGGTGAAGGTCGAGCCATGGCCGATGCCGCCGCTCGCGGCGTCGATCGTGCCGCCGTGCAGCCCGACCAGGTGCTTCACCAGCGCCAGTCCCAGCCCGAGCCCGCCCTGGCTGCGGTCGGCCGCCCGCGAGCCCTGGGTGAAGAGGTCGAAGATCTCCGGAATCAGCTCGCGCGACATGCCGACGCCGTCGTCGCGCACGGCCACGCGAAGCGAGGACTGATCGGCCTCGACCTGCACATCGATGTGGCCGCCCTCGGGCGTGTACTTGGCGGCGTTGGTCAGCAAGTTGCCGAGAACCTGCACCAGGCGGGCGTGATCGCCGAGCACGAACACCCGTTCGGGGAGCGGCGAGATTCTCATCCGGTGCCGGCGCGATTCGATCAGCGGGTGCACCTGCTCGACGGCGGCGTTCACCACCTCGGCGATGTCGACCGCGGCCTTGTCCAGAGTGATCAGGCCGCGTGTCACGCGCGACACGTCCAGCAGGTCGCTGACGATCTTGGTCATGTGCCCGACCTGGCGTGCGATCACCTCGCTCGTGCGCACGACGCGCGGGTCGCTCAGCGGCAGCCGGCGCAACAGTTCCGCACCGGCGCTGATCGGCGCGAGCGGGTTGCGCAGTTCGTGTCCGAGCATGGCGAGGAAGGCGTCCTTGCGCTGGTCGGCCGCCTGCAGCGCCTCCGTCAGCCGGGTCAGCTTCTCGCGTTCGCGCAGCAGGATGACGTGCTGCTCGTTGAGCCGCTCCAGCATGTCATTGATCGAGTGCGCCAGGCTCGCCACCTCGGCGCTGCCGTTCTCCAGTGCGCGTTCGGTGCTCAGGCCGCTGCCCACCAGCCGGCTGGAGAACGCCTCCAGGCGGCGCAAGTCCAGCGTCAGAAGTCGCGCGAGCCGCATGCCGCCGATGGCCAGAACGGTGAACAAGGCCAGCGCGATGCCGGCGACGTGCAGGTAGGGCAGCGGCAACCACGGTGTGGCCGCGGTGTCGAGCGCCCGGCCGTGAACGCGAAAGCCGAGCGGCTGGAACACCGCCGGCACCGGCACCGCGATCGACATGCCTGCATCGCTGGTCGTCGTGTCGCCGGTCGCCCCCCACTGCAGCGTCATCGACGGCCCGACGTTGATGTCGCGCAGCAACACCTTGTAGAGCACGGCGCCTTCGGGCGAGGTCGTGCGCGCATAGATCATGGGCTCCATCGCGACCAGCTCGCCGCCGTCGGCCGAGGCAAAGATCTCCGCGCTCGCTCGACCGTCGTTCAGCGAGCGGCGCAGCCAGGCGAGCTGCTCGGCCGAAAAGCGGGCGCCGCCGTTGCTCGCGATCTCGGTCCCCTGGAAGTCGGTGAACATCACCTGGACCGGGATGCCGTTGATCTGCCGGATGCCGCCGAGGAAGGGCGCCAGGTAGGTCTCGCGCCCGGCGCTGTCGACCAGGCCGGTGGCGAGTATCGTGCTGCCGGCGATCTCTGCCATGCGCATGGCCAGCGCCTTCAGGTCGCTGCCCACCGAGATGGCGCGGAACTGCGTCTCGCGATCTGCGAGTTTCTGCACTGCATGCTCGTGCTGCCTATTGATGAGCCACCACGACGCCATCGACGTGAGCAGCAGCGCGGCCGCCGCCAGGCCGGCGGCTGCCAGCGCAAAGCGCCGGGCGAGGCTCGCGGGGAGCCAGCGGGGCAGGCTCATCGGCTTGTCCTACGGCTCCACCGGCACGATGACGCCGTCTTCGCGGTAGCGCGCCAACAGCAGCTCGCCCGGCCCGAGCGCCTCGTGGCGCGCGGGCGTGAAGGGCGGCGCGTAACGCTTCACCAAGCCGTCGTGCAGCGGCACCTTTTCGAGGGCGTTGCGCACGGCCAGCCGGTCGGTGCTGCCGGCGAGCTGGATCGCCTTGGCGAGGATGTGCGCCATGTCGTAGGCATGTGCCACGCCGACCGGGCTCTCGATGTCCTCGATGCGCTGGATGCCGTGCTGGCGCGCGGTGGCGAGAAAGCGATCGAGCGCCGGCTTGCCGGCGCGAAAGAAGCTGAAGGTCTGCACGACGCTGAAGTCCACCTCCCTGAGCGCCGCGCCCGCCTCTTTCGCAAAGCGCCCGCCGGTGACGCCCCAGTGGCTGAACACCGGCACCCTCCTGCCGCCGGGCAGCGCAGCCATCTCCTTGACCAGCACGGCGGCTTCATCGTCGTTGGCCACCAGCAGGATGGCTTGGGCGCCCGCCGCCTGCAGCTTGTTGTACTTGTCGATCAGGCTGCGTTCCTGCCAGTTGTACCAGGCGGTGCCGACGACACGCGGCGAGCTGTGGCCGGCGACATACCTCTCGACGGCTGCCAGATTGCTGCGTCCCCAGGCGGTGTTGGTGAACAGCAGGCCCACGCGCTCGATGCCGCGCCGCTTGGCCGCATCGAGCATGAAGGGCATTGCGAGGCTGTCGCGCAGCGACAGCCGGAACGCGTAGTTCGGCACGCTGCCGTTGTCGACGATCGCGTCGGCGGCCGACCAGACGGCGAGAAAGGGAATGCGCGCTCGCTTGAGCACCGGCAGCTGCTCGATGACCACCGGGCTGAAGCGGCCGCCGAACACGGCAACCAGCTCCGGCATCGCGGCGAATTGCTCGATGTTGACGATGCCGCGCGCGGGGATCGAGCGATGGTCCTTGATCACCACCTCCAGCGGGCGGCCCCCGAGTACGCCGCCTGCGGCGTTGATCTGCGCGACGGCGACACGCACGCCGAGCTCGATCGCCTGCGCCGAGGTGCTGTTCTGCAGGCCGAACTCGCCGTCGATGCCGAGCAGCACCGGCTGCCCGGCGGCCGCCCGGGCAACCCACGGCGCCGCGGCCAGGCCAAGCAAGGTGCCCTGGAACGAGCGGCGCGTGACGAAGCGAGAGGAAGGCGTGATCTCGGGCATGGGATGCATCGCTTGGCGTCGAGGGGGGAGGCACTGTAGCGCCTTCGAAGGCGCTGCGGCGGTTGCCACCCTTGCTGTTGCGGGTCATTCGCCTGACGCGCTCAGAGGTGCGGCCAGGGCAGGCGCAGCGTGTCCCAGAAATCGCATTGCGCGCCG
>CAJPFZ010000345.1 GCA_905339355.1 Burkholderiaceae bacterium | reverse complement strand
GCCCAGGCATTCGCGCAGCGCACGCAGCGCGAGTCGCTTGAGCCACGCTGTCTGGGCCTTTCTCAGGGCCGAGCGCGCCGGCACGCCCGCTGCCAGCAGCGGCTCGCCCGCCTGCGGCACCACGGCTTCGATGCCGCTCTGGCGCGCGCGCACGGCGGTGCAGGTCTGTGCAGCGTTCAGGCCGACGGCGGTCACGCATCCGGTGGCATAGACCAGTTGCATGCCGAGTCCTTCACGCCTTGACGGGCTCGCAGCGGCCGATGTAGCGCTTGCTGCCTCGGCGTGCACGCAGCCAGGCCGGCGACGCCTCGCCAATCACGACGTCGCGTACCAGGCCGAGCCGGCGGATGTCGGTGAGGCAGTGGCGTGCGATCAGCGATACCGTCTTGTTCTCGGCATCGACATGCACGGTGTCGACACGCAGGCGGTGGTTGTCGATGCCGCCCGAGTGCAGCACGCTGACGCCGATCTCCGGCGACGGCATGCGAAAGTGCCAGCGGCCCTCTGGCGTGAGGTTCACCAATTGCACGTCGGCGTTCGGCATGGCATCCGGCCACTGCTGATCGAGCGGCGCGCACTGCCGGAAGCGATCGTCGATGTCGGCCGGCGGCACGGGGCAGCGTGTGTCGACCCAGCGTTTGTCGCAGGTGCCGGCGAACTGCACACGCGGCGCCCAGTTCGGGGCGGTGGCCCCCAACCCGGCCACCGCGATCTCGTCGCCTGCCGACTCGAGCCGCTGGCCCGGCAGCTCGATGTTTGGCAGTTCGCTCGCCACCGCCGGGTCCATCGGGCGTGCGCTCTTCCAGCCGACGCCGACCGGGTTTGGCGCATGGCACGCGCGCATCAGGCCCTCATCGTCGAACAGGCTTCCACCGAAGGCGCGCTCGTAGCGCAGCGGCATCGTGACGAACGGCCGCGGGGCTGAGGCCTTGTTGCCGAGCACGCCAGACCATTGGCGGTCGCCGACAACCTGCAGCACCTTGCGCCAGGTGCCGACGCGCACGCCGACCGCCAACTCCGCGACAGGGCGTCCCTGCGGCGCGTGGGCGCTCGCCTGCACGATGAAGTCCACCGCGGGCTTGGCGGCGCTCGCCACGCTCGCGCGCCGCAGCGACGCGCGGCCGGGTTCGCCGTACGGCTCGTCGCCCAGCGGCACCGGCGGCTGCTCGCGTAGCGCCACCGGTTCGCCGGCGTCGTCGAAGCCATAGGTGGCGCACACGATGATGGCGAAGAACAGCTGCCCGTGTTTGTCCATCAGCAGCATGCATTGCTGCGCGAACGGCGTGGCGTTGAAAACGGCGGGGGTCATGCGCAGCGATCGCTCAAACACTCAGGTCCAGGCCCCGTCGGCGTCCAGGCCCACCGGCCAGTAGGGCATCGCCGACAGCAGTTCGGCGGTTGCCATGTCGCCCTCGTCGAGCACCCATTGCAGCAGGAAGGACTCGGGCGCGACGGCAGGCGACACCTGCGCGTTGAGGGCATCGCACGCGAGCCAGTACTTTCGGATCACCGCGACGCAGTAGGGGTCGGACACCGGCCCGGCCGGGAACTCGCGCCAGTTCGCCATGCGCGCCTGCTTGGCATTGCCCAGCTCCTCCTTGAAGGCCTCGGTGCGGTGATCCCACCACTGCACCGCGTCGTCGAGCACACGCTTGAGGTCTTTGCGGTACTTGGCGAAGAGCTTGCGATGCGCGTCCGAGGCCTGCTTGAGCGGCGGCGACGACTCGATCACGGCGGCGCCGGCGAGTGCCAGATCGCGCGGCGCCGTCAGCATGCGGGCGATGCCTTCGTTCATGCCTTCTTCAGTCATGTATTTCGGTTTCATCTGCGGTCCTCGTGGGCGGTGTTCGAGCGCGCTCAGATCCAGCGGTCGTCTTTGTCCAGCCCGAGCGGCGTGAACACGAAATCGGCGAGGAACTCGACGAGGTCGTCGGCGCGGCCGGGCAGCATCTCGATCAGCAGCTCGCGCGGCTCGACCGGGGCATCGAGCGTCGCGAGGTCGGAGGGAGCGTCGTCGTCGTCTTCATCGTCGTCATCCTCGCTGCCCCAGTCGGATTCGTCATCGTCGTCGACTTCATCGTCGTCGTCATCATCGTCGTCCTCTGCAGCGTCGTTGAGTGCCTGGCATTCGAGCGCCCACTTGCGGAAGACCGCAATGACCGCGGGGTGCGACACCGGCCCCATCGGCCAACGCTGGTCGAGCGCTTCCTGCGCCGCGGCAGCGTCGCGGCCGAGCTGCGCCTCGCGGATCAGCAAGGCTTCCCACCACGCGTTCGCGGTGGCCTGCGCTTCTCGCATCTCCGTCAGGTAGGCATCGAAGAGTTGTTTGTAGTCGTCCATCGGCGTTCACGCTCCTACTTGATCTTGGCCAAGAACTTCAGCACGCGTGCCGTGCCATGTCGCCTGGACACCGTGCCGCCCTGCTTGCTCGAACACGGCCGGCAGTGGCCGCGCGACGTGGCGCCGGTCGACTTCGCCCAGGCCTTGAACTGCGTGATCGAATTGCAGCCGCCCAGGTACCACGCCACGATGAGCGGCGGCTGATGATCGGGCACGGTCGCGTTGCGCCACTTGCACTTCCAGCACTTCTTTCCGGCGATCTTCGCTCGCTGCTTGTCGTTGGGCTTGCCTTCGGAGGGTCGTTTGTAGCGGTTCTTGCAAGGCGTTCCGCCATCCCAGCCATAGGCGGCCGCCACGCGCACCAGCGCCGAGGGCTCGATGATGCCCACCGGCGGCGTGGCGCAGTTCTGGCCCATCGGGTCGCCGTGGCGGCACACGCCCTTGCCCTCGGCCTTCACGGTGTGCGACCACATCGTGAAGACCGCCTTGCCCTTGGTCTTGTGGGTGACGACGTTGCCGCCTTGCGTGGCCGCCTCGTTGCCGCTGCTGGTGCTGATCTCCGACTTGTCTTCCAGCGCCGTCGGCTCGCCGTCGATCTTGACCGTGCTGCTGCCCTTGGCAAGGTCGGACGCCTGGCAGATGTTGACGTAGGGCACCGGCACGGGACCGGTCGGGGGCGGCGGCGGGGTCAGGCACACGTCGCCGGGCGCGATGCCCTTGCCGCCGCTTCCCTTGTGGAAGAAGCCCATGCCTTCGGCGTAGACGGTGAGTGCCATCGCGCGGTGCCATCAATTCAGCTCGACGGACCCGCCCTTGACGGAGTTCACGCCGGTCGCGCGGCTTTGCACGTAGTGCCCGTGGATCAGCACCTTGCCGGCGCGGGTGAGCGTGATGCTTGCGGCGCCGCATTCGAGCACGATGCGTTCGCGCGCCGAGAGGACGAGCCGCTCGCCGTCAGCGCGTGCGTGCACCACGTTGCGCGGCGCGGTGGGCGAGGCGAGCACGCGGCCGAGGATCAGCGGCCGCCGCGGGTCGCCGCCGTCGAAGGCGATGACGAAATCGCGGTCGACGTCGTCTTCGGCGAGTTCGATCGTGCTGCGTGCACGAGCCGGGGGCGTGTGCTCGTCGACGCGGACCCAGGCCGTGTCGTCGTACAGCGCGGCCAGCGTCCCGACCACCACGCCGAGCCGCAGCTCGCCTGCCGCTTCTGCGGGTGCCGGAATGAATCTCGCCAAGGCATCGTCGCGCGCACTCATGTCTTCCTCTCGTGGAGTTCAGTTTGCGGTGACCTTGGCACCCTTGATGATCACGTCGCCCGAGGCCTTGACGTTCACCTTGCCGGAGCCTTCGATCAGGATGTCCTTGCCCTTGATCGTGATCGAGCCGTCCTTCTTCATGACGATGCTGGCGCTGCCGGTGGTGAGCGAGATCTCGTCGCCCGCATCGACGATGAGCTTCTTGGCGATGCTGAAGTTGTCGTCGCCGCCCACACTGGCAGATCGCTTGCCGCCCACCGTCATGCCGGCGTCGCCGCCGACGTTGACGGCGTGCTTGCCGGCGACTTTCACGGCGCAGTCGCCACCGACGGTCTGTGCCTGGTTCGACGCGACCGTGGTCGTCTGCGCCGCGCCGACGGTCACGGTCTGCGCCGCGCCGACGCTCACCGTCTGCGGCCCGCCCACGGTCACGGTCTGCGAGGCGCCGATGACGACGGCCTGCAGCGCGCCGATGGCGATCTCCTGCGCCGCGCCGATGGCGATGGTCTCGTTGACGCCGACGGCGTGCGTGCGCTGAAGCGCGACCGTCAGCGTGTCGCTGCCGCCGATCGACACCGACTGGTTGGCGCCGACGGTCTCCGTGCGGTCCGCGCCGATCGCGATCGTCTCGTTCGCACCCACTGACTCGCTGCGGTTCGAGCCGACAGTGATGTCCTGGTCGACGCCGACCACGAGCGTCTGGTTGTTGTCGACCGTCTCCGAATCGTCGACTGCGATGTGGTCGGTGCGGTTGTTGCCGACCTCCAGCGTCTGGTCGTGCAGCACGGTCGTCGACATGTCGTACTGGCCGTGGATGGTGATCATCTCGGCGCCGGCGGTGTCGTTGGCCGAGATCTCGTTGTAGCCGCTGCCCTTGTGCGTGTTCGACTTCATGCCGCTCACGACCGCGCCGCCCGGCAACCCGTAGGGCGGCATGTTCTCGGCGTTGTAGACGCGGCCTGTGATGATCGGCTGGTCGGGGTCGCCTTCGAGGAAGTCGACCACGACTTCCTGCCCGATGCGCGGGATGGACACGGCGCCCCAGCCCTTGCCGGCCCACGGGTGCGACACGCGGATCCAGCACGAGCTGTTCTCGTCTTCGCGGCCGTAGCGGTCCCAGTGGAACTGCACCTTCACTCGGCCGTGCTTGTCGGTGTAGATCTCGTCGCCGGCCGGGCCCACCACCTTGGCCGTCTGCGGGCCTTGCATGAACGGCTTTGGGGAGCGCCTCGGCGGCCGGAACTGCTGGCCGGTGCGCAAGGCGCTGAACTCGCAGTGGAAGCCGCCGGCCGATGCTGCGCCTGCCTCGAGGCTGCCGTTGTGCGCCTGCAGCGTGGTCGAGGTCACCAGGTACTCGGCGTTCTCTTCGTCGCGCGGATGGCGCTCGAGCTTGAAGGTGAATCCGAGCTGCATGCCGATCGCGTTGGTCGCTCCGTCGAAGACCTCGAAGCGGCTGTGGAACTCGTCGATGCGGTTCTCGAGGTACTGGGTGCCATCGGCGAGCTGGGTGTAGCCGCCGGGAAAATCGAAGATCTCGGCATCTGCCAGCTCGTGGCCGCGCTCGCGTGCGCCTTCGGCCAGCAGCTTGCTCTGCGGCTTGGCGAAGTCGTAGTCGGTGATGGCGAACTTGCCCGGCCGGACCGAGCGCGACGAGGCCCAGCGGCTCACGTACTGCGCGCCGGGCGGTGCCTGGCCGACGTTGGCGTAGTAGGGCAGGGCCTCCAATCCGTGAGGCTGCGGGTCGTGCGCGCCGGCGGAGTCGAGCAGCAGCAGCTTGTGCGCGCCGTCGCTGTGCTCGAAGCGGTAGTAGATGCCTTCGTGCTCCAGCAAGCGGCTGACGAAGTTGAAGTCGCTCTCGCGGTATTGAACGCAGTAGTCCCAGCTGCGGTACTCGCGAAACAGCTTGAAGTCGTGCACGGCGATTCCGTGGTCCTCGAACACCGTTTTCACCATCTCCGGCACGGTCTGCGCCTGGAAGATGCGGCAGTCGGTGGTGCGCGTGAGGAACCACAGCCACGGACGCACGACGGCCTGGTAGCTGTGATAGCGGCCGACCGAGCCGCTGTGCGTGAAGCGCGTGACGTAGCCGTGCAGGTGGCGCGTGCCGTCGTCGTTCATCGCGAGCTCGAAGCCGACCGGCTGGCCCAGCAGCTTGTCGGGGTCGATGTCGCCGCGCGGGCTGAGCAGCGAGGCGTTGATCTGCGACAGCGTGCTCAGCGATTCGGTGCAGTGCAGCGACTCCAGCAGCAGCTCGCTCGCGGGCAGGGGCGTCTTGATGCGGTAGGGCTGCTGCGGCATGGGGGCGAAGGTACGCAGCGCCGTCGAGGGCGGCAAGCGACCAAAGTCATGCGGCACGAAGCCCATTCGGTCTGAGGAAAAATCCGTTCGCCCTGAGGAGAGCCCGTTCGCCCTGAGGTATCGAAGGGTGGGCTGAGGTATCGAAGCCCTGCCGCCGTGCCGCGAGCCCTTCGATCGCGAAGCGACCCTGTCCTGAGGTATCGAAGGATCAGGGCGAACGGTGGGTGGCGGGGGGTAGAACCATCTGCGCAAACGGGTTGAACCCGATCCGCGTCAACGCCGCCAGATCGTTCGTGAACCCTCGCAACGGCCCAGCGCGGATGTGATCCAGCGGCGCCCGATATGCCGACACGAATCGCGCCATGTCCGCCCCCGGCCCGTGATCGGCCCGCCGCCCGAAGCCGCCCACCGGTTGCACGACGGCCGGCTGGCTGTCGATCCACGGGTCGTCGTCCCCATGGGCGTGCCCGTCGCGCAGCACGAGGCCGAGCTCGGACAGCAGCATGTTCTGCACCACGTCGGCCAGGAACTCGGTGAAGCTCGGATAGGCGCCGCCCACCCGCCACAAGGCGACTGGGCGTGTACGGCCTTGCGCGTCGATGCGCGCGTTCACGCCATAGGCGTCGAGCAGCGCATGGGTGAGCTCGTGCGCGAGAACCGGCAGCGGATGCTCGTCGGGCGCGAGGCTCGGTACCTGCCCGATCGCGTCGGGCGGGGTGTAGATCACGTGGATCTTGCGAACGCCGTTGACGAACGCCGGGCGCGTCTCGGCGTCGTCGGGCGTTGGCGCGGCCTTGGCGTGCGGGACCGCCAACACCTCCACCGCGAACGGGCCGGACCGCGCCCCAAGCTGGTTGAGCAGCAGCTTGCCCACACTCGTCTTCTCGATCTCGCGCAACCACTGCAGCATGGCCTTCTGCCACTTTGCGGGATCGGCGAACGCCGGCGTCTGCCCCGCCCCGAGCAAGCTCGCGCCAAAGCGCGAGGTCTCGTCGACGAGGATGCGGCCGGGGGTGAACAGCGCGGACATCAATCGAAGCGGTAAGTCAGCTCACCCCCGTCGACCGCCAGCGCGACCCGTTCGATCGACTGCCCGCCGGACAGCCGTGTCAGGTACTCGTGGCTGATCTTCGGCAGCACGGTGTTGGTGAGGATCGCGTCGATCACCCGCCCGCCGCTTTCCACCTCGTTGCAGCGGCTCACGATCAGGCGCACCACGGCGTCGTCGTAGCTGAAGGGCACGCCATGGTGGGCGCCGACGCGCTTCTGAATGCGCCCGAGCTGCAATCGCACGATGGAAGCGAGCATCTCCTCGCTCAGCGGAACGTACGGGATCGTCACGATGCGCCCGAGCAGCGCGGCGGGAAACACCTGCAGCAGCGGCTCGCGCAGCGCCTTCGCGATGTCCTCGGGTGCCGGCATGCGCTGCGGATCGCCGCACAGGCGCATGATCAACTCGCTGCCGACGTTGGTGGTGAGCAGGATGATGGTGTTCTTGAAATCGATGAAGCGGCCTTCGCCGTCTTCCATCCATCCCTTGTCGAACACCTGGAAGAAGAGCTCGTGCACGTCGGGGTGGGCCTTCTCCACCTCGTCGAGCAGCACCACGCTGTACGGCCGGCGGCGCACCGCCTCGGTCAGCACGCCGCCTTCTCCGTAGCCCACGTAGCCGGGCGGTGCGCCTTTGAGCGTCGAGACGGTGTGCGCCTCCTGGAACTCGCTCATGTTGATCGTGATCACGTTCTGCTCGCCGCCGTACAGCGCCTCGGCCAACGCGAGCGCCGTCTCGGTCTTGCCCACGCCCGAGCTGCCGCACAGCATGAACACGCCGATCGGCTTGCTCGGGTTGTCCAGCCGCGCGCGCGAGGTCTGGATGCGCCGCGCAATCATCTCCAGCGCATGTTTCTGCCCGACCACGCGCTGGTCCAGTGTGTCGGCAAGCTTGAGCACCGACTCGACCTCGTTCTTCACCATGCGGCCGACAGGAATGCCGGTCCAGTCTTGCACCACGCTCGTGACGGCATGCTCGTCCACCGTGGGCAGCACGAGCGGCGCGTCGCCTTGCAGCGTGTGCAGCTGCGCCTGCAGCGTGTGCAGCTCGTCGAGCAGCGTGTTGCGTTGTGCCGGCGGCAAGGCTTGCGCGGCTGGCGCAGCAGCGGCTGCGACCGAGTCGACCGGCTGGAAACCCGCGCGCAGCTCGGCACGGATCGCGAGCATGCGGTCGACGAGCTGCTTCTCCTCGTCGTAGCGCGCCTGCAGCACGGCCAGCTTCGCCTGCGCGGCCGCGGCGTCCGCCTCGACGCGCTCCTTGCGCTGGCCGATCGGCAGGCCGGCGTTCTCTTCGCGTTCGATGATCTCGCGCTCGATCGCCAGCGCTTCGATGCGGCGCTGCACGTCTTCGAGTTCCGGCGGCGTCGCGTGCTGGCTCACCGCCACCCGCGCGCAGGCCGTGTCGAGCAGGCTCACCGCCTTGTCGGGCAGCTGCCGCGCGGGGATGTAGCGGTGCGACAGCTTCACCGCCGCGTCGATCGCCGCGTCGAGCAGCTGCACGCGGTGGTGTGCCTCCAGCACCGAGGCCACGCCGCGCAGCATCAGCACCGCCTTCTCCTCGCTTGGCTCGGCCACCTGCACGACCTGGAAGCGCCGCGTCAGCGCCGGATCCTTCTCGATGTGCTTCTTGTACTCGGCCCAGGTGGTGGCGGCGATCGTGCGCAGCGTGCCGCGCGCGAGCGCCGGCTTGAGTAGGTTGGCCGCATCGCCGGTGCCCGCGGCGCCTCCCGCGCCGATCAGCGTGTGCGCCTCGTCGATGAAGAGGATGATCGGCCGCGGCGACGACTGCACTTCGTCGATCACCTGGCGCAACCGGCTCTCGAACTCGCCCTTCATGCTCGCGCCGGCCTGCAGCAAGCCGATGTCGAGCATGTGCAGCGACACGTCCTTCAGCTGCGGCGGCACGTCGTTGCGCGCGAGGCGCAGCGCGAAGCCTTCGACGACGGCCGTCTTGCCGACACCCGCCTCGCCTGTGAGGATGGGGTTGTTCTGCCGGCGGCGCATCAGGATGTCGACGATCTGCCGGATCTCTTCGTCGCGGCCGGCAACCGGATCGAGTTCGCCTTTGCGGGCGCGTTCGGTGAGGTCGACCGCGTAGCGCTTGAGCGCTTCCTGCTTGCCCATCGCGGCAGGCGAGAGCGCGTCGCTCGGCTCGCCGGGCGCGGCGCCGCCGTCGGCCGTGGCCTGCGACGCTTCCGGCGAGCCCGCGAGCAGCTTCGCGAAATCGCGTGTCAGCTCGTCGAGCCCGATGCCTTCGAACTGCCTGGACACGCTCAGCAGCGCGTGGCGCAGCGAGTCGGTCTTCAGCAGGCCCACGATCAGGTGGCCGCTGCGCACCTGGCGTTCGCCGAACATCAGCGAGGCGTAGACCCAGCCGCGCTCGACGGCGTTCTCGACGTAGGTTGAGAGGTCGGTCACCGAGGACGCGCCGCGCGGCAGGCGGTCGAGCGCGCGCTGCAGGTCGGCCGCGAGCGCCGACGAGTCGAGCCCGAAGTGGCGCACGATGCGGTGCAGGTCGCTGTCTTGCGCCTGCAGCATTTGCGCTAGCCAGTGCTGCAGCTCGACGTAGGGGTTGCCGCGCAGCTTGCAGAACACGGTCGCGCCTTCGATCGCCTTGTAGGCGAACGCGTCGAGGCGGCCGAAGAGGGCCGTGCGGCTGATGTCAGACATGGTGCTTCTCCAGCGATGGCTTGCCCGGATCGAGAACGAGGTCGCTGCGGTCGCATGCCGGCGGCACCGCCTTGCGGTGGCCGAGCCAGGTGCTCAACCCGAGCCGCGTCGGCACGACTGCAGCGGCCGGAGCGCGAGCATGCAGCCGTGCCGGCGGCACCTCGCCGGCCGCCAGCGTGAGGCGCAGATCCCACGCGAGCCCGAGGCCGACGTACTGCCGCACCCAGTCGCGCAGCGCCGGCAGCGACGCCGCGCCGGGCAGGAACGCCTCGTATTGCGCCAGCGTCAGCGGCCCGAGGTGGATGCGGAACTTGTGCTGGCGGCCCCAGACCTTGGAGCCCGCGACCGCGCTCACGCCCAGCTGCGCGCTCGGCTCGCCGCGGTGGCCGAGACCGAGGCGGGTGCCGTCCTGCGGGCGCAGCCGCATCCAGTGGCCGACGAAGGTCTCCAGGCGCACCGGCACGCGGAAGTGTTGGCGCAGCATCATCGAGAGGCCCTCGGCGTTCTTCACGCCGCGGCTCAGCGTGCCCGCATGAAAACGCTTGGCTGCGTCGGGCACGGCATCGCGCTGGCGCATGGCCGCCGGAGCCAGGCCGAAGAGCGCGCCCAGCCATTTGGCGAACTGGTCGTCGTCGGGGCGGTCGAGGTGCACGCAGGGCTGGGCTTGCGCCCAGGCGCGGTAGAACAGGCTCAGCGCGCGGTGGTGGAAGAGATCGGCGAACCGTGCGAAACCGTCGTCGCCGTGGTGGCGCGAGCGCTCGCGTGCGTACTCGGTCAGGTGCAGCGGCAAGGCTCCTTGCGGGCCGAACAGCCCGAAGAAGCGCACGCCCAGGCGCGGCGGCGCGTGCTTGCGCTTGCCGAAGGAGGACAGGGCGGCCGGCGCGAAATCCATCTCGGCGTCCTGCCCGAGCCGCAACGGCTCCTGCCCGGGCCGCAGCGCGCGTCCGAGGCGCGGCGAACGCGGCGCGAGCGATTCGATGCGGCGCAGCGTGTGGAAGAAGTCGTGCTCGTAGGGGGCGGCGGCGAGCGAATCGAACAGCCGCGTGAGCGCAGCGTCTTCTCCCTCGCCCCCGACAGGGGGAGAGGGTTGGGGTGAGAGGGTCGTCGGAGGTTCGCTGACCGCCGCACCCTCACCCCAGCCCTCGCCCGCAAGCGGGAGAGGAAGGATCTGGCCCTCACCCCCACCCTCTCCCCGAGGGAGAGGGAGAAAGGCCGAGACATCGACCGTGGTCATGCCAGCGCCTGCTCGCCCAGCCGGGCCGGCCAGCGCATCACCTCGCCGCGTGAAGGCGTGCGCAGCACGGTTTCGCTGAAGGTGTTGATCGCCACGTGGCGCGCGAAGAAGCGCTCCAGCACGCACCCAAGCAGGAACGCGCTGCCGCCCTGGAACGCGAGTTCGTCGATCGACGCGGTCACCTCGACGCCGGTGCCGAAGGTGAGCGGCCCCGCAAACGGCAGGCGGCGCACCACTTGCTTCGCGTTCACGCTCTGCACGCCTTCGACCTGCTTGTCCCAGCCGGCGTCCTGCGGCGGGCCGTAAAGCGCGAGCAGGCTGCGCAGCGCCGCGGCGGCGCGCGTCGGGTCCTCGCCGGCGAAGGACAGGTAGTTCAGCGAGAGATGACTCACCAGCGACCAGCCGAAGTCGCCTTCGGGCCGGCGGTTCATCGGCCGCGTCGGGCCGCGCAGGCAGCGCACCTTCGCGACGACGCCCGGAGCGTCGAGCTGCCACGAACCCGCGCCGGCCGAGCCGCCCTCGGGCAAGAAGGTCGGCAGGTCGCGGTTGGTGACGAGCGCGGTGATCGACAGCTGCCGCAGGTCCTCGCGGTACGGTGCCTGGCGCGCGTCGACCAGCGAGATGAACACCTCCTCGCCGACATAAGCCGAGCGCGGGCCCTGCGTCTTCTGCTTGGCCGACAGCAGCCGCGGCTCTCGCCGCGTGGTGTAGTAGGCGCCGTGCGCAGCCGACTCGGTGTGGAAGCTCGTGTACAGCGGCAAGAACCGCTGCTCGGCCACCGCGCCGGTGCCGTATCCCGTGACCGACTCGATGCTGTGCACCTCGAAGTCCATCGGCCGGGTGCGGTCCGGCACCGCGTGATGCTCCCAGGCCGAGCCGGTGAGCTGCACGCGGTCGAGCCGCTTCGTGAAGAGGTTGATCGCCGGCGTGCAGAACAGCGAGAAGCAGCTCGCGTCCACCAAAGACTCGAGCGAAGGCTCGCCGCGGTTGAAGAGGAGCACCAGCTCGGCTTCGTTGCCTTCGACCCGCGCCAGCCGCGCGGCGAGATCGTCGACACGAAAGCCCATGAAGCGCTGCGGCATCGCCGCGTACTCCTGCAGCAGCCGGTAGCCGGAGAAGCCGCGCAGCGTGTGGGGCAGCAGCGCCTCGTCCTCGGCATAGCCCACGGCTTGCACGCTGGCGCCGCCGCGCCAGGCGAGCCCTGGGTCCGCGCCGTCGCCCGCCACCCAGCTGCCGGCGCAGGCCCCGAGCGCGAGCTCGTGCAGCTTGTAGGCCACCGGATCGGGCGCGCTGATGTGCAGCGGCAGGCTGTCGAGCTTCAGGCGCTTGAGCGGCATGCCCGCGGGCGAGCGCAAGCGGATGCGCAGGCCGCCGCGCACGCGCGCGCCGCCGGGCAGGCGCGCAAGCGGCAGATCGGGGGCGTGGCTGAAATACTGCGCGCTCGCAATCTCCAGCGGCCACAGCTGCACGTCGTGTGCGGTGCGGAACTCGCATTGCGTGTTCTGGCCGCGCGCCAGCTCGCTGCGCAGGCTGCTGCCGCGCGGCACGCAGGCGCCCGGCGCGAGATTGGGGTCGGCCATGTCGGGCACGAACTGCGCGACCATCATCGACGGCACCGGCGACAGGAAGTTCGGGTACACCGCTTCGAGCAGGTGCTGCACCAGGCGCGGGAACTCGGCGTCGAGCTTGAGCTGCACCCGCGCGGTGAGGAACGCGAAGCCTTCGAGCAGGCGCTCGACATAGGGGTCGCTGACCTCGATGCCGTCCATTGCCAGGCGTGAAGCGATGCGCGGGAATTCCTTCGCGAACTCGGCACCCATTTCGCGCAGGTGCGTCAGCTCGTCGGAATAGAAGCGCAGCAGGCGGGGGTCCATGGTGTCGGCCTGCGTTCAGCGGTTGACCGAGTTGCCGCTCGCGTCGCGCACCAGCACCTGGCCGGCCTCGAGGTCGAGCTGGGTGCGCAGCAGCAGCTCCAGCGGCACGGGCTGCGCCCACAGGAAGCCACGGATCTCGAACTCGATGATGTTGTGCGAGTCGAGCACGCCGTCGGATTCGAGCGCGCGCACTTCCAGCGTGTCGGCGAGCACGCGCGGCTCGAACTGCACGATGGCGTTGCGGATCGTGCGTTCGAGCAGGCTCACGTCGATGCGCGAGGCGAGCTGCCCCGACAGCGGCGGCAGGCCGAAGTTGAGCACCGAGCCGGCCACCAGCGGATAGCGCTCGGCCACGCGGCCGAGCGGCTGCACGGCGTTGAGCAGCCACGCGAGGTCGCGCAGCACCGCTTGGCGCAGCTGCTGCTTGCTCATCACCCGCTGCCCATCGCTCTCGCCGGCCGGCGCGCCCGGGTCGTGTGTGAGGCGATCGAGCAGCGCGGGCTGAAGGCGGTCCTGCACGTGACTCATGCCGCCTCCGACAGCTCGTCTTCGAACGAAAACGCGCCGCCGCGCTGGCCGCTGCGCTGTTGCGGGAAGTACTGGACGGCCACCTTCTGGAAAGCGAACTTCACTTCTTCGTGCAGGTCGCCGGCGTCGTCGGAGACGAGGTTGCAGGCGGCCACACGCGCGCGCTCGAGCGTGATGGTGAAGAAGTCTTCCGCATCGGCGCCCGCCTTGCGCAGGCTGAGCGTGACGCTCTTCAGTTCTTCGTTCGTTGCGAGCGCGTTCAGCAGCATCGTGGTGCTGCGGTCCACGCCCTTCTCGACCTGCAGCATGTCGTGCACCCGCCGCCCGGCGGCCTGGCCGGTGCCGGCGAAGGTCGGCGAGGACACGCCCCACTTCCAGTTGAAGACCGTGATCTCGTCGACGTGGCCGGGCAGCTCGCACTCGCCCTTCAGCGCGCCTTGCTTCTTGCCGACGACGGCGAGGCAGGCGTCGGCGCTGTCCATGCGCGGGCCGCGGGCGAGGGGGCGGTCAGGCGAGCTCACGGCCGGTCACTCGTCAGTCACTCGTCGTATTGAGCCGCCGTGTCCTTGACGGTCTTCAGCGCATTGCGCAGCACCGCGGGCACGTCGTTGTCGAAGCGCAGCAGCGAGTAGCGGCCGAACTGCTGCTGGGCGTCGAGGAAGCTGATGTTGTCCTGCAGCACGTCGATGAAGTAGTTCACGTTCATCAGCTTGGAGCGCTCGCCGGGGGCACGCATCGGGTCCAGCGTGTCGGCGCCGCGGCTGACGAAGGGCGCGAGATTGGCGCCGTTCTTCAGCAGCTGCAGGTAGGTGGCGACGATGAACTTGGAGGTCAGGTCGCCCAGCTTGCCGTCTTCCTTCAGGCGCTCCCTGGCGGGGGCGACGAAGCCGAGCGCGGCAGAGCCGGGCGCGAGGTCGAAATACAGCAGGTTCAACAGCACCTGCAGCAGCATCACGTCGCTCTTGCGATCGAACTTGCCGATCGCGAAGTCGATGTTGTAGCGGGGCTGGCCGTTGAGCGGGTCGGTGAAATCGAGTGTGAAAGCCCTGAGGGCTCCTTCGGGTGGGCCACAAGAAGCTCGTACGCCAAGCCCGCTCGCCAAGCCCGTTCGTCCTGCGGTATCGAAGGACCGGGCTGAGGTATCGAAGCCCCGCTGCCAGGGCAGGGGCCCTTCGATACCTCAGGGCGAACGGGCTTCTGCGCGCAACGTGCTGGAACGAGCGAGCGTAGCGAGCTCGGACCGCTCAGCGAATCTCCGCCTTCTTCGGGTTCCACCCGAACTTCACCTCGCCGCCCAGCGCGCCCTTTTCGTCCTGCGGCTTGTAGGCGAACTCGATGTCCTCGTAGTCCATGCGCACGGTTTCGACCACCTCGCCGCCGGCGGTGGCGCCCGGCGCCACCGAGGTGATGAACACCGTCTTCATCGTGACCTTGAGGAAGTCCTGCGCGCCGTCGCCGGCCTTGCGCACGGTCACCACGGCGTCCTTGAAGTGGGCGCCCTTGGCACATTTTTGTGACAACACCGGCGAAGACTTGTCGTAGTTGTGCGTGAAGCCGAAGGAGCCCGGCACGGCCTTGCCGAGGCCCGATCCGCCGCCGGAACCGGACGAGGGCTGGGCCACGCTCCAGTTCCACGAGAACAGTTCGATCTCGTCCTTGTGGTCCTTGTGCGTGGACTCGCCGGTCACGCCGTCGAGCTTCATGTGGCAGTCGATGGTCATGGTGATTTCTCCTGTGCGTGATAGAGGTCAGGACGCGCGATCAGGCGGCCTTCTGCGACGGCAGCTTGGACACCAGGCGCAGCGACACGCTCAGGCCCTCGAGCTGGTAGTGCGGCCGCAGGTAGAACTTGCTGCTGTAGTAGCCGGGGTTGCCGGGGATCTCCTCGACTGTCACCTCGGCGGCGGCGAGCGGCTTCTGCGCCTTGGTCGTCTCCGACGAGTTCGCCGGGTCGCCGTCGACGTAATTCATGATCCACTTGTTGAGCCACTTGGCCATGTCCTCGCGCTCCTTGAAGGAGCCGACCTTGTCGCGCACGATGCACTTCAGATAGTGCGCGAAGCGGCAGCAGGCGAAGAGGTACGGCAGCCGCGCGGCGAGGTTGGCGTTGGCGGTCGCGTCGGGGTCGTCGTACTCGGCAGGCTTTTGCAGCGACTGCGCGCCGATGAAGGCCGCGAAGTCGGAGTTCTTGCGGTGCACCAGCGGCATGAAGCCGTTCTTCGCAAGCTCCGCCTCGCGCCGGTCGCTGATCGCGATCTCGGTCGGGCACTTCATGTCGACGCCGCCGTCGTCGGTCGGGAAGGTGTGCGTGGGCAGCCCTTCGACCGCGCCGCCGGACTCGATGCCGCGGATGCGCGAGCACCAGCCGTAGAGCTTGAACGAGCGGTTGATGTTGACTGCCATCGCATATGCGGCGTTGGCCCAGGCGTACTTCGTGTGGTCGGCGTGGCCCGTTTCCTCTTCGAAGTTGAAGGCGTCCACCGGGTTGGTCTTCGCGCCGTAGGGCGTGCGCGCCAGGTAGCGCGGCATCGCGAGGCCCACGTAGCGCGCGTCGTCGGAGTCGCGCAGCGAACGCCAGGCGGCGTATTCGGGCGTGAGGAAGATCTTCGTCAGGTCGCGCGGGTTCGCGAGTTCCATCCACGAGCCCATCTGCATCAGCGTCGGGCTCGCGCCCGCGATGAACGGCGCATGCGCGGCCGCCGCCACCTTCGACATCTCGCCCAGCAGCTCGACGTCGGGCGGGCTCTGGTCGAAGTAGTAGTCGCCGACCATGCAGCCGAAGGGCTCGCCGCCGAACTGGCCGAACTCTTCTTCATAGACACGCTTGAAGACGGGGCTCTGGTCCCAGGCCGTGCCCTTGTAGCGCTTGAGCGTCTTCGCGAGTTCGGCCTTCGAGATGTTCATCACGCGGATCTTCAGCATCTCGTCGGTCTCGGTGTTGTTGACGAGGTAATGCAGCCCGCGCCAGGCGCTCTCGATCTGCTGGAAGTCCGGGTGGTGCAGGATCGTGTTGACCTGCTCCGACAGCTTGCGGTCCAGCTCGGCAATCATCGCCTCGATGGAGATGATCACGTCGGAGCTGATCAGCTTGGTCTGCGCGAGCGCCTGCTGCGCAAGCGTGAGCACCGCGTTCTCGACCGCGCTGCGTGCGTCGTCGCTCTTGGGCTTGAACTCGCGGGTCAGCAGCGAGGCGAAGTCGCTGCCTTGGTATTCCACGCCCTGCAAGGCGGAGGAGAGGGTCTGTGTTTCGGCCATGATGGTCTCCGGCTAAAAGGGTGGGGCGGGGCTTACTGCGGCGTCGCGTCCGCGGGCATCTGCTTGGCGGCGGCGAGGCTGCCAAGCAGCGCGGGATCGGCCAGCACCTTGGACATCAGCTCCTCGGCGCCCGACTTGCCGTCCATGTAGGTGATGAGGTTGGAGAGCTGCTGGCGCGCCTGCAGCAGCTTGTTGAGCGCGTCGACCTTGCTCGCGATGGCCGCCGGCGTGAAGTCGTCCATGCTTTCGAACGTGATGTCGACCGCGACGTTGCCCTCGCCGGTCAGCGTGTTCGGGATCGAGAACGCGACGTGGGGCTTCATCGACTTCAGGCGCGAGTCGAAGTTGTCGACGTCGATCTCGAGGAACTTGCGGTCCGACACCGGCGGCAGCGGGTCGACCGGCTTGCCCGACAGGTCGGACAGCACGCCCATCACGAAGGGCAGTTGCACCTTCTTCTCGGCGCCGTAGAGCTCGACGTCGTACTCGATCTGCACACGCGGTGCGCGATTGCGGGCAATGAATTTCTGGCTGCTGGTGGCCATCGTGGTTTCTCCTTGGAGCGGGTCAGGTGGACAAGAAAATCACGCGGCGTCGACGCCCGCGATGCGTTCGACCTCTTTCAGCCCGTCTGGGGCCAGGTCGCGGATGATGTCGATGAAGCTCTTGGTCATGAGCCGCTGCGCGCGGCGGATCAGCAGCGGCGCGGGATTGGTGGGTTCGCTGCGTTCGAGCCAGTCGCATACGCGGTCGAGTGTCTTGATGGCGTCGTCGCGGGTGGCGATCGCCCCCGGGGCGGCGAGCGCCGCGCGGCCTGCACCACGAGCGGGAGCGTTGTCGATCGGGGGCGACACTGCCTGTGGCTCGCCACGCGCCTGGCGCGCGGCTTGCGCAAGGCACTGCGTCAGCACGCGCAAGGGCCGCAGGTCGGGCCCGGCGTCGGCGCCGGCCTGGGTGTCGAGCACGGTCTCGATGCCGACGACGGCCTCGTGGGCGGCGATCAGCTGGTCGAGCAGGCCGGGCGCGGCGGCTTCGGCATCGGTCAGGGCTTCGAGTACGCCCGCTTCGTTCATGACCGATTCGTTCAATCCGGGCTCGCCCTTGCCGAGCGCGAGTTCGACCTGGCGCACCTTGAGGCCGATGCGCGCCGCGCCGATCGTGGCGGCTCGCAGGTCGGCGATGACCGCCGCCACGTCCGCGAGCGGCGCCAGCGCGTTGAGCCGCATCGTCGCGTCGTTGTTGTCCTGCGCATCGAGCAGTGGATAGACGTGCGCCCAGTGCTGCACCAGCAGACCATGCACGAAGCGCACGGCGGGCACGAAGCCCGCGACGCCGTTCAGGCGAGTGGCGGCGCGCAACAGGTGCACGCCCACACGCAGATCGCGTGTGCGCGCCAGCAGCGCCAGTGCCTGCGACTGCATCGCACGCCAGTCGGGCTCCTGCGCGGCGATGACGGTGTCGCCGAACTGTTGCTCCGGCTTGCCGCGCGCGGCGTCTTCGAGGGCTAGAAAGGCCGGGTCGTACTCGAGGTCTGCGCCGCAGGGTGCGGAATCGCTCACCGGAGCAAGCAGCGCGTCAACGTCGATGTCGGCCATGTCGGGTTCTCTCGATGCGCAATGGGATTGAAGGCAAGCCGCGAGGGGTTGCGATCAATGTAGGCATCGGCAGCGCGCGCGGCACTTGTCCAAAGTCACATTCGACAGGGCGGATGGCGGTGCGATCCACACGCACGCGTCCGCTGCGGCAGGGACGCCGACGGTCCTTTGTGTGGGGAGGACGTGCGAGCGTCGGCGGTTGCTTGCTGGCGACCGCGCCGCCGTTCTCGCAGTCAGTCTGCGGGTGTCGTCACACCGCCGCGGCGCGCCGGCGATGCTGTGCGAGGCCGATGACTGTGAGCAACGTCAAGCACAGCTCGAGACTCTCCTCGAGCACGCTCACGAGCGCCTTGGCCGACAGGGTCACATGCACGCCGAAGTCCTCGGCCAGCACGTTGATCGAGCGGTCGAATACCTTGGACACGAGCATCGTGACGAAGAAGCAGAGGACGGTGATCGCCAGTGGTTCGCGCCGGCGCAGGCCGCGCACGAACGGGCGTGCATAGCGGGCGATCAGCAACCCCGCCGCTAGGGCGATGGCCAGCAGCACGAAGAACGCCGTCAGCTTCTGCTGCATCGGGGCATCGCGCAGGTAGAAGCTGACCTTCAAGACGCTGTTGCCGTCGGTGAACGCGCGGTGCAGATCCAGCTCGCGCGCACCGCCGGCGGCGAACATCACGGAGAGTGCCCATCGGACACCGATCCGCTCGTGCGTGGCGGTGAACCAGACGGCCAGGGCCAGCACGAAGAACAGGACTGCCGTCGACGTCTCGACGAGTCCTTCTTCCTTGAACGACTCCATCAACCGCTCGGGCGGCCAGGCCGCCCACAGCGCGACGCCCAGCGCGGCCGTGGCCAACGGCAGCAACCACACGGAATAGGGGGAACGAAGCAGCTCAGGGAAGGTGACGCCGCCGCCGGCGGCAGCGCGTGGCTTGGTCTTTGGGGTTCGCATCGGGCGCCATCATGCCAGCCTCTTCAGCACCGCCAGCAGTTCTCTCGGCTGTACCGGCTTGTAGAGCACGATCAGGCCGCTCCCGTGCACGCGGAGCACCTGCTCCGGCGCGGTGTCGCCGGTGACGAGAAGCGCCGGCACGTCACAACCGCAGGCCTGGCGCAACTGCTCGATCGCGCGCAGCCCGTCTTCTCCGTCGCGCAGCCGCAGGTCCGACACCAGCATGTCGACGAGGCCCTCGCGGCGGCGCACCGCCTGCAGCGCTTCGGCGAGGGTCGAGGCCGTGATCACCTCGTAGCCCCATTCGGCGAGCAGCTCCCCGACGCTCGTGCGGATGGCCTCCTCGTCGTCGAGCAGCAGCACGCAGCGGCTGTCCTCCAGCGCGCCGGGCACCGTCTCGGCGCCCACCGCGAACTCATCCATCTGCGAGGGGTGCGAGCGTTCGACCCAGACGCGGAAAACGCTGCCGCGGCCGAGCGCCGAGCGCACCGTCAGCTCATGGCCGAGCAATTGAGTCAGGCGCTTGACGATGGCCAGCCCCATGCCCAGCCCCTTGCCGCGGTCGCGTTCCGGATTCGCCACCTGATAGAACTCGGCAAAGATCTTCGGCAGCTCCGATCCGCTGATGCCGATTCCCGTGTCCCACACCTCGAGGCTCACGCCGCCTGCGCGGTCGCGCGCGGCCACCAGCACGCCGCCGCCGGGGCGGCAGTAGCGCAGCGCGTTTTGCACCAGGTTGCCGAGCACACGCTCGAGCAGCTGCGGGTCGCTCGTCACCACCTTGCCGCCGGCTCGAAAGCGCAGCTGCAGACCCGCCTCCTCGGCCTGGCCGGCGAAGCTCATCTGCAGGCGGCGGAACACGTCGCGGATCGGGAAGGCCTGCACATGCGGCTCGACCGCGCCGGCGTCGAGCTTGGAGATGTCAAGGATGGCGCCGAAGGATTTGTCCAGCGCTTCGATGGACCGCATCATGTTGCAGATCAGCGGCTGGTCGATCGAACCCGCCATGCGGCGCTCCAGCGTGGCGCCGAAGAAGCTCAGCGCATGCAGCGGCTGGCGCAGATCGTGGCTGGCCGAGGCGAGGAACTGGCTCTTCTCGCGGCT
>CAJPFZ010000344.1 GCA_905339355.1 Burkholderiaceae bacterium | reverse complement strand
GCCAGCGAGTTGGAACTGGCGATCACGATGTAATCATTGACCCCATCAAAGTGATAGGCGCGGTTCGCCTGTCCAAAATGATCGGTCGTTGCGGTGGCCCCCACAATCGTGCCTTGATTTCCATTGCCACTGGAATCGTAGGCGGTTGTTCCTATTCCTTCATCCATCTGCCACAGTCCAACCAGACCCCGCGTCAGATCCGGGACTTCGGCGACTGAGACATCGTCAAAGGAGACGGTGGAGTTGCCGGCACCATAGGAGGCACTCGCCGAACCGCCATTCAGGGCAGGATAGCCTGTGCGGCCACTGCGCGTCCAGCTATACGGCCAGGTCGTCGGCTCGGTGGTGCCGTCTTGCCAGACCTTGCCAGATAGAGTGCCATTCTCCATCTTCAACTTGAACCAGTACCACGTCCCAGTGGACCAGGCAAAGGTGTAACTGGGGCCATACGCGACATAGTCATCCAGGAACTGGATTGTGGAGTGATCGGCGTTAAACATCAAGTTGTAGCCCAATCCACTCGCGTCCGTAAACAGGCCCACGCCTGCCCGGGCATACGGCCCATCGGTCCAGGAATCCACTCGCACCTTGGCCGTGATCAGGTGGTTGCTCGGGAAAGTCACCCCACTGTTGCTGATGATGGCCTTCCTTGGATCGGCATACCCGGTCGAGGTCTGCGCCAGAAGACCATTGGCTTCACTCCACGTGCCATTCCGCAGTGTCCAGGCGGAGCTTAACTGTCCGTCATTAAAGTTATCGCCGAAGAGCTGGCCGTTGGGCGTCGGACAGGCCATCGTGGTCGCGGTACTGGTATTGCTGTGGGGCGAATTGCCTACAGCATTGTAGGCGTAGACCCGGTAGTGGTAGGTTGTGCCACAGGTCAAGCTGATATTTTGATAGGACGTGGCATTAATCCCTACCCCGGTCAGCGGGGTCCAATTGACCCCATTCGACGAGCGCTCGATGTTGAAGCCGCTTTCGTTGTTGCTGTTATCCGTCCACGCTAGGTTGATCTGCGAGGCCGAAGCCTGTGTCGCGATCAGGTTACTGGGCGCCGCGGGCAGGACGAGGTCCACTTCAAACTGGCCGCTCACGTAGACCGTCCGGCTACCATCCGGCTGGACACGCATCACGCGGTTACCATCGGCGTCATACTTAAACTCAGTTGTTTGGCCGTTGACGGTGACGCTCTTTAACTTGTTGTCCGGGGTCCAGGCCTGCGTATAGGTGGTGGGACCGACTCCTTCCTGACGCGTGAGCATGTTGCCCACGCAGTCGTAAGTGAAAGTCTTGCTGCCAATCTGAGAAACGGCATGAGGCAGTGTCGCCACCTTACCCACACCCGCATCCACACAGGGCACATGTGAACCGGTGGGCGCAGTGCCATAGATGCGGGACTCAATGGTCATGGTCAAATTACCAGTGTCATCGTAACTAAAGGTATCCGCGGCTGCCGGCGTCCAAGCATTCTTGACGCGCAGACGCAGCGCCCCGGGCCAGGCCATAGTCTCCTGACCTGGAATCACATCCAGTCCATCCAGTGCCTCGCGCAGTAGTCCGGAACCCGTATCATAGACAACTCGGGCCGTGTCTTCGGCCTGGACTGCCACGCCACCCACCACGACATAGTCCACATACAAGTTGCGCGCCCCCGCGTCATTGGTATAGATGACATCAATCCAGTCATCTCCGCTCAAGGGGACCTGAGCGGTATAGTCGGCATACGCGGTCGTCACGGTCCATTGGCCCACCTTGACCCCATTGACGCGCAACTGCATCACGGGCAAGCCGCCGTTGTCGGTGCCCTTGGCCCGCACTGTGACCGAGCCGAGCGTGGTGGTGCCATAGCCTGTTAGCCGTTCCCAGTCGTCGTATTGATAGCGCACCGTTTCGTTGGTGCCATCATGGCGTCTCGCATCGTGCACGGCCCGCACGCTGCCGACTGGATCGTAGCCATAGCGCATGTCGAGCAAGCTGCCTGCCGTATGCTGGATCAATTTGCCATTGAGTGGATCGTAGCTCCAGGCCTCCGCCAACCCGTTGCCCTTGGTCTGAGCTGTCACCCGCCCCTGTGCATCATAGACGAGGTTGCTGACATAGGGCATCCCATAGCCCGCCGGATTGGCCGCCGAATTCATTGCACTCAACTGCGGCCGGTAGGCATAATAGTTCGAGTTGACCACTTCGCCGCTGGGGTAGGTAACGGACTTGATCCGATTCATGGAATCGTAGGCGAAGGAGGTGACGTAGGGGCCGCCCCCATTAGTCACCGTCTTGCTCTCGCTGGTCACCAACCCGCGGTCGTCGTAGGCCCAGGTGCTGACGGCATTGGCGTTGCTGGCCGAGGTGCGATAACCCACATCGCCGTTGGCATCATACCCATAGGTTGCATCGTAGACCGTCTGGCCCGGGCACGGATTCGTCGCGCCGGTCATGTACTTGACGCCTGTAACGCGATCGACGTTATCGGTGTAGAAGCACGTCCACTGGCCATTGGCGTCTTGCTGCGCCGTGAGCACATCGACGTTGTTGTAAACATAGCTCCACGAACCCATGTCTTTGTCATACATGCTCGTCTTGCGCCGATAGAGATCATAGTTCATCTGTGCGAGATTATTCCCGGTCATATCCCACACGTTGGTGAGATTTCCGACCGTGTCATAGCCATAGCGCGCCGACTTGAAACTCAGTTCGGCATAGTCATCGATTTGCAACGTGCCTGCTTTCGAGGTGGCCATGAACTGCCAAACCCGGTTTGCCCACGCGGCACCGCGTTTCTCACGCCGCACGGCACTGGCGGCCGGGTTGTCGCGCTCCCAGACCGCGACCACAAACTCGTCGTTACCGCCCACCTTGAATACAACTCGATACCAGGTGTTGGCCTTGAAGGGCA